>NZ_JBSVXS010000159.1:0-9677 GCF_054070155.1 Pseudomonas sp. SDT291_1_S447 | reverse complement strand
ATTCAACAATGATGTTGGCTGATCCACCGCTATCGCGAGCAGGCGAAGGCCTACAGGGGGATTTCGGTGGGTCAGAAAGATTTGCTGACGCTGGCAACGACTGTGGCGGTGCAGACGTCTTTGAAACCCCAGTTGCTCAGACATTGGGTTTGTGAGAGATCGGTGTCGATGTAGCTCAGGCCCAACACCACCCCCGCCAGATTGTGGGTGAGTTTCACCTCCCATTCGCGGTACGACTCTTCGGCGCTACCGGACGCCGAATACAAATGCGGATCCTTGAAATCCATATTGCCGTAACGCAGCTTCAAGCCTGAATCGTACGGCAATTCAGTTTCATAACTGATGTAGGTATAGAGCGAGTTCTGCTGGCTATCGATCCCCGGCGCATCGCTGGAGTAATACGCCGCCAGTTTCACCCCATAAACCCCGAGAATCCCGTAGACCTCGCTTTGGTTGAACTGGCTTTCCTTGGGGTAGGCGTACTTGATGTAACCCAGATCGAGACTGACATCCTCGGTCGCCTGCCACAGCCAGCCGCCGTAGTAATCGACTTCCTGACGGGTTTTCAGACCACCGCCGAAATCGACGTTGGAACTCCACGCACCGAGGTACAGACCGCTGCTGTGAGCGAGGGTCAAACCGGCCTGCACGGCGGGGTCATTTTGCGTTTGCGAGATGCCACGGGTGCGGTAATCGCTGGCGAGGGTCAGGTCTACCTCCAGCGCAAAGTCATCGTTCAAGGGGATCGCTTGGCTGCTCAACGGCAGCAGACTGAAAAAACTCAGGGCGAACAGGGGCAAGGCTTTCATGTGAAGTCCCGATGTTGTGATTATTTTTGGGCAGTACGAAAACTGTGGGGGGGAATGCAATCTCAGCCACCCTCACAAACTCTGTGGGAGCGAGCTTGCTCGCGAAGGCGGTGGGTCAGTCAGTGAAGATGTTGAATGGACTGGCCTCTTCGCGAGCAAGCTCGCTCCCACAGGGTGGGATGGTTGTTGTTATTTTGTGGCGGTGTAGACCTGACGGCCGCCGAACCAGGTTTGCAGCACTTTGGTGTCATGCAGGGCTTTGTTGTCGACGCTGAACACATCGCGATCGAGCACGATAAAGTCCGCCTGCTTACCCGGCGTCAGCGAGCCGATCTGCTTCTCCAGGCCAATCGTGCGCGCGGCGTTGATGGTGTAGGCATAGAACATCGTGTCGCGGTCCAGACGTTCCTCGGCGTTGAGCACACCCAACGGGCCGACGCGAGTAATCGCCTGGGCCATGGCATTGAACGGATTTGGCGAAGACACCGGCCAGTCGCTGGCGCCGGCGATCGTCGCGCCCTGTTTCAGCAGTGAATGCGCCGGGTATTGATAGCGAAAGGCGAGGGCGCTGACGTAGGGCTTGATCATGTCGGTGGTGTAGTCGTCGGCACTGGCCCACAGCAGTTGCATTGAGGCGATGACATTGAGCGGTTTGAAGCGGGCGAACTCTTTCGGATTGACCATTTG
Source organism: Pseudomonas sp. SDT291_1_S447 (assembly GCF_054070155.1). Taxonomy (NCBI): domain Bacteria; kingdom Pseudomonadati; phylum Pseudomonadota; class Gammaproteobacteria; order Pseudomonadales; family Pseudomonadaceae; genus Pseudomonas; species Pseudomonas sp. SDT291_1_S447. Next base: position 8,181 of record NZ_JBSVXS010000159.1, on the reverse strand, counting down.
CAGGTGAGTGATCGAGTGGGTCAAGCCGCTCTGTCGATCCTTGCGCGCCTGAGCGATGCCGTTCAGCGACTCACGCACGGCGCGGTCACCGATCGCGTGGATATGCACCAGCCAGCCGCGCTGATCGATGGCGCTGACCAGTTCGCCGAAATGCTGCGGATCGATCAGCAGTTCGCCCTGTTTGTGCGAGTTGCTGTACGGATCAATCATCGCCGCGCTCTGCGCCGGGAATTCGATCACGCCATCGGCGAAGATCTTGATCCCGGGCAGCGTCAGGTTGGGGATGCCCTGAAATTGCTGGCGCACCTTGTCCAGCGTATCGAGGTCGGCGGGCACGCTTTTCGGGTTGGCTACCAGCAGCGCCGCGACGTGCACGCTCATGTCGCCGCTTTGCGACAGCGCTTTATAAGCCGGCAGCACGCCGACGGTTTTTTCGGTCGGCTTGAGCGCGAACACTGCTTCGCCCGGTGCGGCGTTGGCGGCCGGGTCCATCCAGGCGGTGATGCCGAGGCTGTTGTTGTAGCGCACCGCGGATTTCGCGGCGTTGAGCATGTCGGCGGGGCTCGGCACCGGCATTTTCGAGGCGACCCGATCCCATCCGGCGTCGACCACAAAACCGTTCGGCTCGCCATTGGCCAGTTTGCCGATGGTGTCTTTTTCCGCATCCGGCAGGGTTTTCAGCAGCGCCGCGTCAATCCCGGCACGCTTGAGCATCACATTGTTGGCCCACGCCGTGTGGTGGTCGCTGCCGATAAACACCACCGGCACATTGGCCCATTCGCCGCTATTGAAGGTGTTGCCCAAGGCTTCGGCTTGCGCCCAATAAACCGAACTCATCCCGGCAATGCTCAGCACGTCGCCATGTTTGGCCTTGCCTTCTTCACGCCAGTCGCGCAGGCGTTTTTGCAGTTCGTCGAGGTTGACGACTTCGTCCTCCATGTTCGCCGAGACCATTTCCAGACCGCCGAAAATCGCGTGGGAATGGCTGTCGATCAGGCCGGGCATCAGCGCTTTGCCCTTGAGGTCGATGACTTTTGTGCCGGGTTCGATCAAGGCTTTGATCTGCGCGTCGCTGCCGACTTTCAGCACTTTGCCGTTCTCTACGGCCAGTGCTTGCACCTTGGGTTGCGCGCGGTCGGCGGTGAAAATCTTGCCGTTGAGCAGCACCAGATCGGTGGCGGCCATGGCTTCCATCGAGGCAAAACTTACAGCGGCTGCCAACAGACTCGGGATGAATCTTTTCATTGAAGATTTCCTTGTTATTGCGTCTGATGGCGAGATTAGTGGCTGGTAGCGCCTGACAGAACGCCTGCCTCACGAAAAACGTTTTTGCCTGAATGGAAAAAGCATGGACAAGTTGGGTGCATTGAAAATGTTCGTGGTCACCGCGCAGCTCGGCAGTTTCAGTCGCGCCGCCGAGCAGTTGGGCAAGACCCCGTCGGCGCTGACCAAAGCGGTCAATCACCTGGAATCGGAGCTGGGCGCACGGCTGTTCGAGCGCAGCACGCGGCGGATTCTGCTTACCGAAATCGGCCGTGTGTACCTGGAAACCGCGCGGCTGGTATTGCAGCGGCTGGATGAGGCCAGCGAGGAAATCGAGCAGTTGCAGCACGGTTTGCGCGGCAGCCTGAAAATCACCGCGCCGCTGGCGTATGGGCGGGCATTTCTCGATGAGGTGTGTGACGGCTTTTTGCAGCAATACCCGCAGATCAGCCTGCAAGTGGACCTGTGCGATGCGTTCGTCAATCTGCTGGAAAGTGGTTATGACCTGGCGTTGCGTGAGGGCCACGATGACTTGCCGGGGCTGATTGCGCGGGTGGTCGGCAGCAATCGTCTGGCGTTGTGCGGCAGCCCCGAATACCTCGCGCGCAAGGGCTTGCCGGTGAATCCGCAAACCCTCGAACAGCATGAATGGCTGCTCTATCAGCACCCGTTGCTTAGCCGCGAATTCTGGTGGGCCGAGCGTGACGGGCAGCGTTTGAGTCTGGCGCAACCGACGGCGCCGCTGTTACGCAGTGACAATTATGATTTGTTGCTGGCCAGTGCCCTGGCCGGGCGCGGTTTGCTGCACACGCCGCTGTGGAGCGCCGCGCCGTACATTGCCGACGGGCGACTGGTGCGGGTCATGGCCGACTATGAGATCGACCCGGATACCTTTGGCCCGCATATTCTGGCGGTGTACCCGAGCCATCGGCGGGCCACGGCGAAGGTCGTCGCCTTCATCGATTACATCGCCGAATTCCTCGCCGAACGCGGCCTTGGCTAACACCCACGCACTGATCGCTCCCACGCAGAGCGTGGGAACGATCAAGAACGTAGGAACGATCAACGTGGGGTGGGCCGACCTGCGGCGCTTGTCAGGAAAATCCTACAGGAGTACAAATGTACTCCATGACCAATCTGACTCCCCGTCGTACTGCCATCCTGACCTTTATCCGCGATCGAATCGCCGAACACGGTCAGCCTCCAAGCCTCGCTGAAATCAGCGAGGCTTTTGGTTTTGCCTCGCGCAGCGTGGCGCGCAAGCACGTGCTCGCGCTCACCGAAGCCGGTTTTATCGAGGTCAATCCGCATCAGGCCCGCGGCATTCGCCTGCTCGGGCAACCGCCGCGCCCGGAGCTGCTCGACATCCCCGTGCTCGGCCGCGTTGCTGCCGGTGCGCCGATTGGCGCCGATGCCGACATCCATAGCCGCTTGCTGCTCGACCCGGCGCTGTTCTCCCGCACACCCGACTACATGCTGCGGGTGCAGGGCGATTCGATGATCGAGGACGGCATTCTCGACGGTGATCTGGTCGGCGTGCGGCGCAATCCCGAAGCGCTCAACGGCCAGATCGTCGTGGCGCGCCTCGACGGTGAAGTCACCATCAAACGCTTCGAACGGCTCGGCGCTGAAGTGCGGCTGTTGCCGCGCAACCCGGCGTACCAACCGATTGTCGTGCGTGATGATCAGGATCTGGCCATCGAAGGGGTGTTCTGCGGTCTGGTGAGGCAAGGCTGATGGGCGCCGTCGTTGCGTTGGATACGCTGTTCAATGGCGGCCAGGTCTGGAGGGGTCGGCCTGCGCCGCCGGCCGCCAGTCCGCAACCGACCGGGCACGCCGCGCTGGACGCGGCATTGCCCAGCGGTGGCTGGCCGGAGGCGGCGCTGAGCGAAATCCTGTTGGCCGGCCCCGGTGTTGGCGAACTGCAACTGGTCTGGCCAACGCTGGCGCGGTTGGCGGCGGCGGGTGAGCGCATTGTGCTGGTGGCGCCGCCGTTCGTGCCGTACCCGCAAGCGTGGGAAAACGCCGGGGTCGATCTGCGCCAGTTGTCGGTGATTCAGGCCTCTGAGCGCGATGCCTTGTGGGCGGCGGAACAGTGCCTGCGTTCGGGCAGTTGCGGCGCCGTACTGTGTTGGCCGCACAAGGCCGATGACCGTGCGTTGCGGCGTTTGCAGGTGGCGGCGGAAACCGGCCAGACCCTGGCATTTGCCTGGCGCCCGTTGAGCGAAGCGGTCAACCCGTCACCGGCGGCGTTGCGCATCGCCATCGACGCCAAACCTGCACAGTTGCGCGTCCTCAAGTGCCGTGGCGGACTCGCGCGTACGGCGCCGATTGCCTTTGCCGTGGGTCATTGAGGTCGCCATGCGCTGGGTCTGCATTCTATTCCCGCAATTGGCGCTGGACGCGGTGCTGCGTCAGCGTCCCGATCCCGATGAGCCGTTGGTGCTGCTCAGCGGCCCGGCCCAGCGCCGGGTGCTGCAAGCGGTCAATCCTGCCGCGCGCAAACTCGGTCTGCGCGCCGGCCAGTCGATGACTGCCGCCCAGGCCATGAGCAAGGGGTTTGCCACCGCTGATTACGAGGCTGCCGAGGTCGAGCACTGGCAGCAGTTTTTGGCCGCATGGGCCTACGGTTTCAGCGCGCAGGTCAGCGTGCATTACCCGCGCACCGTGGTGTTCGAGATCGAATCCAGCCTGGGCCTGTTCGGTTCCTGGGCGCAGTTCGAAGCGCGCCTGCGCAAGGAACTGACGGACTTGGGCTTTCGTCATCGCATCGTCGCCGCGCCGAATCCAGTGGCGGCGCGGGTGCTGGCCAATGCTTACGATGGATTGGTGGTGCCCGACGGCGAAGCCTTGCAGCATCACCTTGGCCAGTTGCCTGTCGACCGCGTCGGCCTGGAACCAAGCGTGGCCACGGCGTTGTCGCGCATGGGCCTGCGCAATCTCAGTCAGGTGCAGAGCCTGCCGCGTCAGGCGCTGGCCCGACGTTTCGAGGCGCAGATGCTCAAGCATCTCGACACCTTGTTCGGTGCGCGCCCCTTGGCGCTGGAGTTCTACCTGCCACCGGATCGTTTCGACGTACGCATCGAACTGAATTTCGACGTGCAGTCGCATCAGGCCTTGCTGTTCCCGTTACGCCGTTTGACCGGTGACCTGTCGGCGTTCCTCTGCGGGCGTGACAGCGGCGTACAACGTTTCGACCTGCATCTGGAGCACGCCGGGCTGCCGGACAGCGTGATCAAAGTCGGTTTGCTCAGCGCCGAACGTGATCCGGCGATGCTGTTTGAACTGGCGCGCGGGCGGCTGGAACAGGTGCAAGTCGAGGCGCCCGTGCGCGGCTTTCGTCTGCGCGCCGAGGACCTGCCTAGCTTCGTGCCGCAGTTTCAGGAACTGTTCGACGATCGTCCGCAGCAGACCTTGCCGTGGGAGCAGTTGCGCGAACGCCTGCGTGCACGCTTGGGCGATGACGCCGTGCAGGGGCTGCGTTTTCAGGCTGATCATCGGCCGGAGTGCGCGTGGCAGCACGGCGTCGACAAACAACGCTGCGCAGGCTTGCCCAGTGTGCATCGTCCGGGCTGGTTACTGGGTGAACCGCAGAGCGTGGCGCAGGGTTCGGCGCGGATTCTCATGGGCCCGGAGCGCATCGAATCCGGCTGGTGGGACGGCGACGATGTGCGCCGCGATTATTACCTGATCCAGAACCGCGCCGGTCAACAGGGCTGGGCTTATCGCGCGGTGGGTGAGGGCGGTCCGTTGTGGCTGCAGGGCTGGTTTGCATGAATGACGGTTATGCCGAACTGCACTGTCTGTCGAACTTCAGTTTCCAGCGCGGTGCCTCCAGTGCGCTGGAATTGTTCCAGCGCGCGAAAAAGCACGGCTATCAGGCGCTGGCGATCACCGATGAATGCACGCTGGCCGGGATCGTTCGGGCCTGGCAAGCGGCGAAATCGGTTGAGCTGCCGCTGATCATTGGCAGTGAAATTCGCATCGAAAATGGTCCGAAACTGGTGCTGTTGGTGGAGAACCTGGCGGGTTATCAGGCCTTGTGTGGTTTGATCACCCGCGCCCGACGGCGCACGCAGAAAGGCCAGTATCAGGTGCTGCGCGAGGATTTCGACGAAGCGCTGCCGGGATTGCTGGTGTTGTGGGTGCCGGACTCGCTTGATGACGTGGAGGAGGGTCGTTGGCTGCAGCAGACCTTTGGCGAACGGTTGTGGCTGGCGGTGCAATTGCATCGTGGCCAGGACGATCAGCAGCGGTTGGCGGAGTTATTGAGTCTGGCCGCCGAGTTGCAGATTCCGGCGATGGCTAGCGGTGATGTGCATATGCACGCCCGTGGCCGCCGCGCCTTGCAGGACACCATGACCGCGATCCGTCATCACGTGCCGGTGGCCGAGGCCGGGCTGCGTTTGCATCCCAATGGCGAGCGGCATTTGCGCAGCGTTGAGGTGTTGCGCGAGTTGTATCCGCAGGCTTTGCTGGATGAGTCGGTGAGGCTGGCCCGGCGTTGCACATTTGATCTGGGCGAGTTGCGTTATCAATACCCCAAAGAGTTGGTGCCCGAGGGGCACAGCGCCAGTTCCTGGCTAAGGCAACTGACCAAGGAAGGCATCGCCTGGCGTTGGAAAAAGGGCGCGCCCTTCAAGGTGCTGAGGCAGATCAACAAGGAGCTGAAGCTGATCGCCGAACTCGGCTACGAAAGCTACTTTCTCACCGTACACGACGTGGTGCGCTTTGCTCGTGAGCAAAAAATCCTCTGTCAGGGCCGTGGCTCGGCGGCCAACTCGGCGGTGTGTTTTGCCTTGGGCATCACCGAAATCGACCCGGATCGCACCACGCTACTGTTCGAACGCTTTATGTCCAAGGAGCGCAATGAACCGCCGGACATCGATGTCGATTTCGAACACGAGCGCCGCGAAGAAGTCCTGCAATACGTGTTTCGCCGTTACGGCCGTGGTCGCGCGGCGCTGACGGCGGTGGTCAGCACCTACCACGCTGCCGGCGCCGTACGGGATGTGGCGAAGGCCTTGGGTCTGCCGCCGGATCAGATCAACGCACTGGCCGACTGCTGCGGCCACTGGAGCGATGAAACCCCGCCGCTCGAGCGCCTGCTCGAAGGCGGCTTCGATCCGGACAGCCCGGTGCTGCGCCGGGTGCTGAGCCTGACCGGGCAACTGATCGGTTTCCCCCGGCACCTGTCGCAGCATCCCGGCGGTTTCGTGATTTCCGAGCAGCCGCTGGACACGCTGGTGCCGGTCGAGAACGCGGCGATGGCCGAGCGCACGATCATTCAATGGGACAAGGACGACCTCGACGCGGTCGGCCTGCTCAAGGTGGATATCCTTGCCCTCGGCATGCTCAGCGCGATTCGTCGCTGCTTCGACTTACTGCGTCGTCACCGCAATCTGGATCTGAGCCTGGCGAATATTCCGGCCGAAGACAAACCGACCTACGAGATGATCAGCCGCGCCGACACCATTGGCGTGTTCCAGATCGAGTCCCGCGCACAGATGTCGATGCTGCCGCGCCTGAAACCGGCGAAGTTCTATGACTTGGTGATTGAAGTGGCGATCGTCCGCCCGGGGCCGATTCAGGGCGGGATGGTTCATCCGTATCTGCGCCGCCGGAACAAGGAAGAGGAGGAAACCTACCCGTCGCCAGAACTCAAGGTCGTTCTGGAAAGAACCCTCGGCGTGCCGCTGTTTCAGGAACAGGTCATGCAGATCGCCATTGTCGCCGCCGATTACAGTCCCGGCGAGGCCGATCAGTTGCGCCGCTCCATGGCCGCGTGGAAACGCCACGGTGGCTTGGAGCCGCACAAGGAACGCCTCGCCGTCGGCATGAAGAAGAATGGCTACACGCCAGAGTTCGCCGCGCAGATTTTCGAGCAGATCAAAGGCTTCGGCAGCTACGGTTTTCCCGAATCCCACGCCGCCAGTTTTGCTTTGCTGACCTACGCCAGTTGCTGGCTCAAGTGCCACGAGCCGGCGGCGTTCGCCTGTGCGTTGATCAACAGTTGGCCCATGGGTTTCTACAGCCCGGACCAGATTCTCCAGGACGCGCGCCGGCATCAGTTGCAGATCCGCCCGGTCGACGTGCGCGCCAGTGACTGGGATTGCAGCCTGGAAACCACCACGGCGGCGCAACCGGCGATTCGCATGGGCCTGCGGATGATCAAGGGCTTTCGCGAAGACGATGCCCGGCGCATCGAGGCGGCGCGGGCGCGCGGGGCGTTTGCCGATGTCGCCGATCTGGGCGAGCGGGCGGCGCTCGACAGTCGGGCGCAGGCGTTGCTCGCCGATTCCGGGGCGTTGCGCGGTTTGGCCGGGCATCGGCATCGGGCGCGCTGGGAAGTCGCCGGGGTGCAGAAACAGCTGGGCCTGTTTGCCGGGTTGCCGAGTCAGGAGGAGGCCGAAGTGGTGCTGCCCAAACCCAGCGTTGGCGAGGATCTTCACGCCGATTACAGCACCGTCGGTACCACGTTGGGGCCGCATCCGCTGGCGCTGTTGCGCGGCCAGTTGAAGGCATTGCGCTGCCGCAGCTCGCAGGAATTGCTCGACGTCGAGCACGGTCGGCCGGTGAGCGTCGCCGGGCTGGTCACCGGACGCCAACGGCCGGGCACTGCCAGCGGTGTAACCTTTGTAACCCTGGAAGACGAATTCGGCAACGTCAACGTGGTGGTCTGGCGCGATCTGGCCGAGCGTCAGCGGCAAGTGCTGGTCGGTTCGCAATTGCTCAAGGTCGATGGCCGCTGGGAGCGCGAGGGCGAAGTGCGCCATCTGATCGCTGGCCGGCTGAGCGACCTCAGCCCGTTGCTAAATGGCATCCGCGTACAGAGCCGCGATTTCCACTGATCAACACAACCCTTGTAGGAGTGAGCCTGCTCGCGATATCGGTGTGTCAGACAACATCAACGTGAAT
>NZ_JBSVXS010000158.1:0-9760 GCF_054070155.1 Pseudomonas sp. SDT291_1_S447 | reverse complement strand
AAACGCGGGGTCAACGACCTGATCGACCGCCCGGCCATGGACGAAGTCCTCAACCTTCACCGCGATAACCTCGGCCGCTGGAACCGCTTGCTCGAACGCATCACCGCCGACCGTACGCAACTGCTGATCGCCGGGCGCTTCCACATTTCGGCCTGGTACTACGACGCGCAAGTGGCGGCGCAAATCGGCCAGGCCCTTAGCACCGAATACGCCTGCCTCAAAGACCTGTGCCGCAGCGACGAAGCAAGCGAAAAAATGCTCAGCTACCTGGAACAGCACCCGGAACTGACCCGAACCCTGTTCTACACCTTGCCACTGCGCCTGCAATTGGAGCAGAGCGGGCAATACTCAACGCTGTTCAACGCCCTCATGGCCACGTTCAACAACCTGCCGGACTGGCTGGCCAAACTGAAAAAGATCGAACAACCGCAACTGCCAGCCCTCGACGAACTGCCCGAACAGACTCGCGTCGTCGCGGCAGCCGTGCAGGACACCTACAGCCCGGCGTTGAACCTCGGTCTAAACCGCGCGCTGGAAGGTTTCGACCTGTCGGGCGAGAAAATCCCCGAACTGGATGAACTGTTCCAGCGCCTGCCCAAAGCCTTGCGCCTGCGTCTCTTCGACGCGGCAAAAACCAGCGGCGTGACCTTCACCGTCGCCAGCCCCGCCGAACAATCCGCACTGCAAGGCACGATCAAGGAAGTGCTGCGCGAACGCGAATACCTGAAGACCCTCAACCGCGAACGTAACCAGCTCACCCACAACAAAAACCGCCAGGGCCATAAAACAGCGCGGGCGGTGGAGTTGCAGGAAGAGATTGTGCGGGTGCGGGCGCAATTGGCGCTGTTCGAAGGACGGTTGGCGGCGGCGTTGAGCCCTATCGAAGAACTGCCGGATCGCTCGGCGCGGTTGTATGGCGCAACGCCTGCGCGGGCGGGGGTGACGGTGGTATTTCCGCCGGCGCAACAGGGGGAGTTGAGGAGTTTGTTGGGGAATATTCGGATGGGCGTGAGTGGGGTGTCGGCCGGGAGTTTGGTGAAGACAGAGGGGATGGGGTTGGTGGTGGTTTTGGTGCAGGTGGTGAATTTGGTGGGGGTTTTTAAGGAAACGCTCAGGCAGTCAAAGAACAAACGAACTATCGGCCCGATTCTGTCTGCGGTAGCTACGACTGGAGGTGCTGGATTCACTGCAGCGCAGAGTCTCGCTGATACGGCTTTGAAAGCTCGTAGTACTGCGCTTATTGCTGCGCTTCAACCCCATGCTATGCAGCATGTAAATGTGCATATGGGCAAGTTGCATGTTGGGCTGGGCGCTTTCACCTATGGTTTCGGATTGGTGTCGTCAGCGATAAGTCTTAACAACCAGTACAAAAACTGGCAGCAGGCGATTCGCAGTGGAAATCAATCGGCACAGGGTGCCACCGCACTATCCACATTAGGTGCAGGCGGCATGGTAACGGTTAACGCTTACGGGCTGAGTCATACCGTTCACGCCACTTTCACTGTATTGACTGCTCCGAACAAGGTCGCACGAACTGCCGCCTGGGCCGCCGCCGGCACACGTCTATCAACAGTGTTTTTCCGCTTCAATCTGGCGGGGGCGCTGTTCACCGTTTTGGAACTCAGTGGTACTTGGCTGTACAACCGCTACAACCTCAGTGCTCACGATAAATGGCTGAAAATTACTCCCTGGAGCAGAGATGAAGAGAGGCGCGGCGATCACTCATTGCATGACTATCAAAGCTATCTGGCTTTTCTAATCCACGCACCTTACGTGCAGCTTGGGCCTAACCAGTACGATTTCTGGCTGAAAAACCTGCTGTTGAAAGCCAAACCCAGCGATATCCATTTGGTATTGCCCAGACTGACATTGAGTGATCTGGTGCCTCCCCTCGGCGGCAAGCCAAAACATCGGCTGGGCATAGGCGCACATCGTATTTCCATGCCTATGCATAGCCGGGGAGCACCACGAGAACGCAAAGACGTGATCAGTGAAGAGGTCGTCAGAAGCCTGCGTATCGTCGAGTCTACCTCGGAGAAGTTGGTGCTCTGCCTTGAGTATCCAGTCGATCCCAACTTTGAATTCACTCCAGCGAAAGAAACCTTGGAACTGGCGGTCTGCATTCAAAACCTAAACGACAAAGGCGAGTGGATTTCGCGAACTCGCGTGATCCATCTGGATCCGAGGGGTAATGGTCATTTTTCAGTGGTCACTCCTCAGTTGGTCAAAGAGAATCCACCGGTTTTGCTCGTTGAAGCTCAGTTTCTGGAGCCAGCCGATCATGCTGGATAAACCAATAGTTACTTCGCAGATAGATCAGCCTCGAAAAGCAGGAGATACGGAGCCGTTTCCAAGTGGAAAGATTACTTATCTTGCGCCGCTGCCATTACCAACACCAATGCCACCCTACGGCCCGCATATCGGGGAGTTGAATGGTGAGTACATGGACTTTGGTTTGGGATCACCGCAAATATTTTCGTGGCAGGTGATTTTAGGGGGGCCACTAACCATGACCTTTATTTGGTCCGTCTTGCTGCCTATATTCAGTTTTTGTTTTGGTCTCGTGTTGGGTTACGACTGGCTGTATTCCTGGGAGTTTGCGGAGCAATTATTTTTTCCGTCATCAAAACTAGGATTGCTGACCGCATTTGCCATGCTGTCCATAGGACTCGCTGTCTGGCACCACAATCACAAAAAACGCGCCTCAATCATCCCAACCCGCTTCAACCGCCAACGCCGCGAAGTCTGCTTCATGCCCGCAGGCGAAACCGAACCCGTCTTCGTCCCATGGGAATCGCTCTCCGCCTGGATCATCGAAGCCCAAGGCGCGACCCAATACGGCATCCACCGCCAATACGGAATGGGCATCGGTTTCTACCACGGCGAAACCCTCACCAGCCTCGAATTCCCCTGCGCCGGCCTGCCACTCGCGATCAGCCATTGGGAAGCGATCCGCGGCTACATGGAATACGAAGTCAACGACCTCAAATCCATCCAGGACCTGCAAGACCTCCAAGGCCCTGACGACCCGACCCACGAAGGCCTGCACACCTTTCGCAACGCCCGCGCACGCATGCATCAGCAGATCCGCGAGGGTACACGAACAAGGCTGTCGGGCTTCTTCTGGTACCTCTACCACGTCATGACCCTGTGGACGATTCCCAATCACCTCGTCGAATGGGAAGTGCGCCGCCTCGAAAGAATCGGCAAACAGGCACTGCCCGACGTCATGCGCCAGTGGTCAGAACCGCTGCCGGAAGATCAGTGGGCCAAACCGAGCGAGGAATTGCTACGGCTGAGCGAACAGGTACGGCAAATGCAAAAACGTCAGCCGCACCGCCCGATCACGGAAATATTCGCCGAGGTGGGCGTGACTGGTCACGCGACAAAGCAAGGGGCGTGATTTGCCAGTAAACTCCCCTTCTTTTCGCCGCCATATTCGTCCTTGCGGCCCTTTGATCAAAATGCGGAGTCCACCTTGCGTCTGTTCCACACCTCCGACTGGCACCTTGGGCAAAACCTGCACGGCCAGGAGCGCGATTTCGAGCACGCCTGTTTTCTCGAATGGCTGCTGCGCCAACTGCAACTGGCACAGCCGGATGTGCTGCTGATTGCCGGGGACATCTTTGACACGGTCAATCCGCCGGTCAAAGCTCAGGAACGCCTCTACGATTTCATCGTCAGCGCCCACGAGCAGCAGCCGTTGCTGACCATCGTGATGATCGCCGGCAACCATGACTCCGGCTCGAGAATCGAACTGCCTGCACCATTGATGCGCCGTTTGCGCACCCATGCGCTGGGGCGGGTGTTGTGGCTGGATGACGGGCAACTGGATGCCGAACGCCTGCTGCTGCCGTTGCCGGATAAAACCGGCGAAGTCGCCGCGTGGTGCCTGGCGCTGCCGTTCCTGCGCCCGGCGGAGGTGACTGGCGCGCATCTGGGCGACAACTATTTGCGTGGCATCGGTCAGGTGCACGAATGGCTGATCGAAGCGGCCAACGCCAAGCGCAAGCCCGGTCAGGCATTGATCGCCATCAGCCACGCGCACATGGCTGGCGGCTCGGTTTCAGAGGATTCCGAGCGCAGCCTGATCATCGGCAACGCTGAAGCCCTGCCCGCCAGCCTGTTCGGGCCGAGCATCAGCTACGTTGCCCTCGGCCACTTGCACAAGCCGCAGAAGGTCAACGGTGAAGAACGCATTCGCTACAGCGGTTCGCCGATTCCGTTGTCGTTCTCGGAGATCGGCTATCAGCACCAGATCCTCGACGTCACCCTCGACGGCGAAACCCTGGTCAGCGTCGAGCCGAAACTGATCCCGCGCTCGGTCAATCTGCAACGCATCGGGCCGGCACCGCTGGCCGAAATCCTGCTGCAACTGGCCGACCTGCCGAACATCGACCTGCTCGCCGAAACGCAACGCCAGCCGTGGCTCGAAGTGCGGGTAACCCTCGACGAGCCGCAGCCGGATCTGCGCCATCAAGTGGAAAGTGCTCTGCAAGGCAAAGCCGTGCGCCTGGTGCGTATCGCCGCTGAATACGCTGGCAACCGTGGCGCTAACGGCGAGGAAGATGGCACCGCGCTGATCGAACTCGACCAACTCACCCCGCAAGAACTGTTCAGCCGCGCCTGGTTCGACAACTACGGCAACGAAGTCGACGAACAGACGCTGAAGGACTTCGCCGAACTGCTGCAAGACGTGCAACTGGAGGGTGAGCAGCCATGAAGATTCTCGCCATTCGCTTGAAGAACCTTGCCTCGCTTGCTGGCCCGTTCGAGATTGATTTCACCGCTGAGCCGCTGGCCAGCGCCGGTTTGTTCGCCATCACCGGCCCGACCGGCGCCGGTAAAAGCACCCTGCTCGACGCCTTGTGTCTGGCGTTGTTTGGCGCGGTGCCGCGTCTGAACAACACTGGCCGTGACGCCAAAGTCCCGGATGCCGACGGTGAAATCGCCACTGGCGACCCGCGTACTCTGCTGCGTCGGGGCACCGGCGAAGGTTATGCCGAAGTGGATTTCGTCGGTGTCGATGGCCGCCGCTACCGGGCGCGCTGGGAAGCCAACCGCGCCCGCGAGAAGGCCGGCGGCAAGTTGCAGGCCAGCCGGCAGAGCCTGCGCGACATCGATCAGGATCAACTGCTCGCCAGCCAGAAAGGCGAATATAAAACTCAACTGGAAGCCGCACTCGGCCTGAACTTCGAACAGTTCACCCGCGCCGTGCTGCTGGCGCAAAGCGAGTTCAGCGCGTTCCTCAAAGCAGACGACAACGACCGCAGCGAACTGCTGGAAAAGCTCACCGACACCGCGCTGTACACCCGTCTCGGCCGCCGCGCCTTCGACAAGACCAAAGAGGCCCGCGAAGCGCACAAGCTGTTGCAGGATCAGGCCACCGGCGTGACCCCGTTGGCACCCGAAGCGCGGGCCGAGTTGGATGAGCGCTTCAACGCCGCGCAACAGCAAATGAAGTTGCAGCAGGCGCAGCTCAAACAGCTTGAGCAACAGCACAGCTGGCTCAAGGATTTGCGGGTGTTGCAGGACGCGCAGCAAGCCGCCGCCGAGCAACTGCACAGCGCGCAACAGCATTCGGAAAGTCTGGCCGGCGAGCGGGTGAAACTGACGCGACTGGAGCAGCTCGGCCCGCAGCGGCACCAGTTCGCGCGCAAAACCGAACTCGATGCCCTGCTGACGCCACTGGCCGCGCAAATCGCCGCGCACACGCAGCAACACGCCGAGCTGGCCGAGCGTCAAACGCAACTGGAGCACAACCTCGAAGCGGCGAAAGTCGCCCTGAGTGACGCGCAGCACCGGCAAAGCGAGAACGCGCCACTGTTGCGTCAGGCCTTTGAAGAGCAAAGCACCCTCGCCCGTCTGGCCAAGGATGTCGCGCAAAGTGCCGAAGCCAAGCTCACTGCGCAGCAGGCTTGCACCGAGGGCCAGAACGCCATTCAAGCCCTGCTGGAAAAACAGACTCAGGTCGCCGAGCGCCTGCAACGCATCGCCGCCGAACTTGAGCAAAGTGCCCATCTAGCGCCGCTGAGCGATGCATGGAATGCCTACCGCGATCGCCTGCAACAGCTGATGCTGATCGGTAATCGCTTGAACAAGGGACAGGCGGAACTGGCGAGCCTCGAAGAAAACGCCACGCGCAGCGCCGCAGAGCTGACCTCGCAGAACCAACAACTTGAAGTGCTGTTCAAAGAGGCCGGTGCCGAACCCGACGCCGTCGCCGAGCAGATCGGCATCCTTGGCACGCTCCTGCAAGACAACCGCAAACAACTGCGCGCCTTCGAAGACCTGTCGCGTCTGTGGGCCACGCAACAGGATCTCGACAAGCGCAGCAGCGAGCTGCAACAGCGTCAGCTCAGCGCCCAGCAGGAGCGCGAGCGCCTGACTCAGGACGGGGTAAAAACCAAAACCGAACTGACCGTCGCCGAGCAAACCCTCAACGTCACCCGCGAGCTGCTTGAGCGCCAGCGGTTGGCGCGCAGTGCCAGTGTCGAAGAGTTGCGCGCGCAGTTGCAGGACGATCAGCCGTGCCCGGTCTGTGGCAGCAACGAGCATCCGTATCATCAGCCTGAAGCGCTGCTACAAAGCCTCGGTCGCCACGACGAAAGCGAGCAGGCCAACGCCCAGAAAGTCGTCGATCAGCTCAAGGAAAAGCTTATCGAGTTGCGTGCCGAAGTCGGTGGCGTGATTGCTCAGCAGAAAGAATTGCTGCAACAGCAAGAAGAACTGGCGACCCAGCAGCAAGCGTTGGCGCCGAGTCTCAACGCGCATCCACTGGCTGTGCAGTTGCTCAATCAGGACGCTGACAAACGCGATGCCTGGCTCGCCCGGCAAAACGAGCAACTGAACCAGAGCATCACTCAGGACGAACAGCGCCAGAGCGCCCTGCTCACCCTGCAACAGGATGCCGCGCGCCTGACCCAGCAATTGCGCCAGACGGAAACGGCCCACCAGCAAGCCGCCCAACACCTGAGCAATCAACAGCACCAATTGAGCAGCGACCGTCAACGACTCGACGAAGAACTCAGTGCGTTCGGCAATCTGCTGCCAGCCGACACCCTCGAAGCCTTGCGCCAGGAACCGGCGGCGACCTTCATGCAGCTAGACCGACAGATCGCCGAGCGCCTGGCGCAAGTCGATCAGCAGAAAGAAGAACAGGCCGAGCAGCAACAGCGGCAACAGACGCTGGAGAAAGAACAGGATCGCCAGCAGACCCGTACACAGCAATTGCTCAGCGCCGAACAGCAATTCACAGCGCTGACCGAACAGCAGCACGCCTGCCAGCAGAAACTGGCGCAACTGCTCGGCGAACACAGCAGCGCCGAGCACTGGCAGCAGCAGCTCGAGCACGCTGTTGAACAGGCACGAAGCGCCGAAACCGGCACCACACAGGAACTGCAAAACCTGCGCACGCAACTCGTGCAAATCGCCGCCGAACTCAAGGCGCAACAGGAGCGCTTGCAAGCGCTGCAAAACGAAGAACAGGATCTGGCCGGCAAGATTGCTGACTGGCGCGCCCGTCACCCGGAGCTGGATGACGGTGGCCTCGAAGATCTGTTGCGAGTCGATGACGCGCAAGTCGCCGAGCTGCGCCAGCGCTTGCAGCACAACGAGAAAGCCATCGAACAGGCCAAGGTGTTGTTGCAGGAGCGAGACCAGCGTCTGCTCGATCATCAGGCGCAGCACAACGGCAACCTGGATGCCGAACAACTGGCCAGCGCCCTTACAGATGTGCAAAACCAGTTCACCGTCAGCGAGCAGAAATGCGCCGAGTTGCGCGCCGAACAGGTCGAAGACCAGCGCCGGCAGAACGCCAATCAGACGCTGGCGCAGCAAATTGCCTCGGCGAATGCCGAGTATCAACGCTGGGCGCGACTCAGTGCCTTGATCGGCTCGGCCACCGGCGACACCTTCCGCAAGATTGCCCAGGCCTACAACCTCGACCTGCTGGTGCATCACGCCAACGTGCAACTGCGCCAACTGGTCAAACGCTATCGCTTGAAACGTGGTGGCAGCATGCTCGGCCTGCTGGTGATGGACACGGAAATGGGCGATGAGCTGCGCTCGGTGCATTCGTTGTCTGGCGGCGAGACGTTCCTGGTGTCGTTGGCGCTGGCGTTGGGCTTGGCGTCGATGGCGTCGAGTACGCTGAAGATCGAATCGCTGTTTATCGATGAAGGCTTTGGCAGCCTCGATCCGGAATCGCTGCAACTGGCCATGGATGCGCTCGATGGTTTGCAGGCGCAGGGGCGCAAGGTCGCGGTGATTTCCCACGTACAGGAAATGCACGAGCGGATCCCGGTGCAGATTCAGGTACAGCGTCAGGGCAATGGTTTGAGCACGCTGGAGGTGAAATGAACACGCTGTACTCCTTCCGCCGCTGCCCGTACGCGATGCGGGCGCGGATGGCGCTGCGTTACTCGGGTGTACCGGTGGACATCGTTGAGGTCAGCCTCAAGGCGAAACCGGCGGAGATGCTGGCGATCTCGCCCAAGGGCACGGTGCCGGTGCTGAATGCCGGTGGGCGGGTGATTGATGAGAGCCTGGAGATCATGCGTTGGGCGTTGGCGCAGAATGATCCGGATGATTGGTTGCTGGCAGGCGATTCGCGGATTGCCGAACTGATCGAAGCAAATGATCAAGGGTTCAAAGTGCATTTGAATCGCTACAAGTACGCCGAACGTTACCCGGAGCAACCGATGGAAGTTTATCGGGCAGAGGGGGCGTTGTTCTTGCAGAGTCTGGATGAACTGCTGACCGATCGCGATTACTTACTGACCGACCACACGAGCCTGGCGGATGTGGCATTGCTGCCCTTCGTTCGGCAGTTTGCCCATGTTGATCGCGAGTGGTTTGCGCAAACACCTTATGTTCGCTTACAGGCCTGGCTGCAGCGTTTCCTCGAATCCGAGCTATTCACCTCGATCATGAAGAAATAATCCTTACCTTCCTGCGTTGATCGTTCCCACGCTCTGCGTGGGAATGCCTCAAGGGACGCTCTGCGTTCCAATCGGACGCGGAGCCCCCGGGGCTGCTTTCCCACGCGGAGCGTGGGAACGATCAATCGCGTCGTCTAAGCCAGCGCGTTGCACATGCCGAGGGCCATGCAATCTATCTCGAATGGCCCGAGAAAATCCGCCGAGACTTTGACCGGTGGATTGCCGGCCATCAGCCCCAGGGTATTCGCCCGTTCGATGTTGTGCGCGATGGTGTGATTGGCCTCTATGGCACGGGCCAATGCACCCACCGAACCTTGGCCGATTCCCAGTAATGACGCGCCGTTGGTGAAGAACGCTAAACCGGCGACAACCCAAAGTCTGTAGCCTTTCATGCTCCGCCGACTCCCGCGAGTTCGGCCCGGTCGACCATCACGCTTTGCGAACGGACTTCGAACTGGATGCCAGGATGGGCGACTTCAATCGGTGCGTCGAAGCTGTGTTCCATCTGCGAGGCGATGCTGACGACCAGCACCACGGCCAAGTACAGACCAATGGCCAGGTAGGCGCCGCGTTTGGCTGAGTGAAGGATTGCGCTGGCCATGGTGTTCTCCCGTGGGCATGTTTCGATGCCCACAGAATCGATCAAAAAAGCCGCGCTAACCACTCAGGGTTTGCCATAGTAAACATCAGCTTCGTTGATTATTTAGCCAGTCTATTTGCGGGTTTGAAGAAAGCTATCGAGCCGCGAAAAACACACGGGCAGGAGCTGCCGAAGGCTGCGATCTTTTGATTTTGCTTTTTAAAAACAAGATCAAAAG
>NZ_JBSVXS010000157.1:0-9924 GCF_054070155.1 Pseudomonas sp. SDT291_1_S447 | reverse complement strand
TTCGACTGCGCCGGAAGTGGGGCGAATTATAGACATCTGAAATCTGCCGTCAACCCTTAATTTAGCTTTTCTATCGATCAGTTGAAAAACGCCTCTTCTATATAGACGTAACTCGATCGAGTGCGCAGTATATTGCCCAACACCAATAATAATGCCTTGCTCTCACCTTGGACGATGCCACGCAATGAATGACCAGCCACGATCTCTTGCCTCAATGCTGTTCCCGGTTGGCCTGCTATTAATAGCCATGGCGTCGATACAGTCCGGCGCCTCTCTGGCCAAAAGCATGTTCCCCATCATTGGCGCTCAGGGAACCACCACGCTGCGCCTGATCTTCGCCAGCGTGATCATGCTGTTGATACTGCGTCCATGGCGCGCCAGGTTAACCGCCAAATCATTGCGCACGGTCATTGTCTATGGCATGGCATTGGGCGGTATGAACTTCCTCTTCTATATGTCATTGCGCACGGTGCCGTTGGGAATTGCCGTCGCCCTCGAATTTACCGGGCCACTGGCCGTAGCCATCTATGCGTCCCGCCGCGCCATCGACTTTCTTTGGATCGCCTTGGCCGCCGCCGGCTTGATGTTGCTGATACCAACAGGCGCAACCAGCGCTGGAATCGATCTGGTAGGCGCCGGGTATGCACTGGGAGCAGGTGTCTGCTGGGCGCTATACATTCTGTTCGGCCAGAAGGCTGGTGCCGATAATGGTGTAACGACTGCAGCATTAGGAGTAATGATTGCAGCACTGTTCGTGGCCCCTATCGGCATCGTGCATGCAGGTGCCGCCCTGTTGACTCCCTCCCTGATCCCGATTGCCATCGGTGTTGCCATCCTGTCCACCGCCCTGCCCTACACACTGGAGATGGTCGCCCTCACCCGCCTGCCTGCACGCACGTTCGGCACATTGATGAGTATCGAACCAGCCTTCGGAGCGTTATCGGGCCTTCTGTTTCTGCATGAATTCCTCACACTGTCACAATGGATGGCGATCCTCTGCATTATTCTGGCATCCGTCGGCGCCACCATGACCATGGGTAGCGCTGCGAAACCCGCCATCGCGGCTGATTGAAAGAGGTTTTTACGAAGGTCTGGCAATTGGCGCGCATTTAGGCCATGTTTAGACCCGTAACCCAATGCCAGACATGGATTTTTTCGGACAGGGATTTCAAAACGCTTAAAGCGCAAGCGAACACAGGCAAACCCGAGCGTCAGACTCGTGGCCGCTATAAGGACGGTAATGAAACGAATTTTGATACTGATCGCCATACTGGCTGTTGCGGGTTGTGCGGCGACTTCGGAAACTCAGGTAAAACGCGGGAAAAAAGGGCTGCACATCAACTGCTCCGGGCTATCGTCCTCCTGGGACAAGTGCTACGCCAGTGCCGCCAGTGCCTGCTTGCCGAAAGGCTACAAGGTCATCGCCAAATCCGGTGACGCCGTGGAAGAACCCGGCGACTACCCGTTCGGTCTCAATCCTGCGGGCTACACCAGTCGCAGCATGATCGTTATCTGCAAATAGATCAGCGCTGCGCGGCAATCTGCCGGCCGATCTCTTCATGGCTGGACTTCAGCACAGCTTGCTGAACGTCCGGCGTAGCCAACATGCGCGCTACCACCAATGCCCCGACGCATTGCGACAATACCGACCACGCCAGGGTCTCGCTTTCCAGTATCTGCGCCCAACGCGCCTGAAGCCGACAAATCCACAGCTCGGCCTGTTCGCGCACCTGCACATCCGATCGGGCAATTTCTGCCCCCAGCGCCGGCAACGCGCAACCGGCCTCAGGCTGTTCTACGTGGGCCATGCTCAGATAGTGTTTGAGACAGCGCGCCAGTCGCTCACGATCCTGCGTACCCTCGCCTCCCAGTCGCTCAAGGCTTTGCCCCAACTCACGCTCGACGATGGCGGTGAACAACGCATCCTTTGACGAAAAGTGACTGTAGAACGCCGCACCACTCAATCCGATAGCCTTCATCAAACCATCGACGCCCACCGTGGAAAACCCCGAGCGCTTTGCTGACAGCGCGCTGCTCTGCAAGAGTTTTTCCCGGGTTTCCAGCTTGTGACTGGCGGAGTAACGCATGTGTTTGCCCTCGAATCGACTGCCTTGACGTTGCCTGAATCCTAGCATAACGTTCGTTCACTTAACGATCGTTTACTAAAGGGACTCACCCATGAATAACAAGAAGGTCGTATTGGTGGTTGGCGCTGGCGACGCCACGGGCGGAGCGATTGCCAAGCGTTTTGCCAGTGAGGGATTCGTCGCCTGCGTCACCCGGCGCAGCGCCGACAAATTGCAACCGCTGGTGGACGCAATCAAGGCTGAAGGCGGCGAAGCCCATGGTTTTGCCTGCGATGCGCGCAAGGAAGAAGACGTCATCGCCCTGATCGAAGACATCGAAACCCGCCTCGGTCCGATCGAAGCCTTTGTGTTCAATATCGGCGCCAACGTGCCGTGCAGCATTCTCGAAGAAACCGCTCGCAAGTATTTCAAGATCTGGGAGATGGCCTGTTTCTCTGGTTTTCTCAATGCCCGCGAAGTGGCCAAACGCATGGTCACGCGCAATCGCGGCACGATTCTTTTCACCGGTGCCACCGCAGGACTTCGCGGCGCATCCGGGTTCGCTGCTTTCGCCGGGGCCAAACACGGTATCCGCGCACTGGCGCAAAGCATGGCGCGGGAACTGGGGCCGATGAACATCCACGTCGCCCATGTGGTGGTCGATGGTGCGATCGACACCGACTTCATCCGTAACAGCTTCCCCGAGAAGTACGCCACCAAGGATCAGGACGGCATCCTCAACCCCGAGCACATTGCCGAGAACTACTGGTATCTGCACAGTCAGCCACGGGATGCCTGGACGTTCGAGCTGGATCTGCGCCCCTGGAACGAACGCTGGTAAGACCCCTGCCATAACAATAACGACAGAGACGCGAAAATGACCAAAACCGTGGAGTTCTATTTCGACCTCGGCAGCCCTGCCACCTATCTGGCCTACACCCAGTTACCGAAGATTTGCGCCGAGACCGACAGTGAGCTGATCTACATTCCGATGCTGCTGGGTGGCGTGTTCAAGGCGACCGGCAACGCATCGCCGGCGATGATTCCGGCGAAGGGTCGGTATATGTTTGAGGATCTGGACCGCTACGCGAAACGCTACGGGGTACCGCTGACATTCAATCCGCACTTCCCGATCAACACACTGATACTGATGCGTGCGGTCACTGGCATCCAGTTGCGTCAGCCAGAACGCTTTCAGGCGTTTATCGATTGTCTGTTCACGGCGCTATGGGTTGAAGGCCGCAGCCTGGACGAAACCGAGACAGTCGCTGCCGTGCTGAGTGAACACGGTTTCGATCCGCTTGAAGTGCTGGCACTGACTAACGACGAGTCCGTCAAAGCCGTACTCAAGGACAACACCGAGACCGCGGTTAAACGCGGCGTGTTCGGCGCGCCCAGCATGTTCATCGGCAATCAACTGTTCTTCGGCCAGGATCGGCTCGACTTTGTTGAAGAAGCCTTGCGCCAAGGCTAGGCGATCATTCAGGCGCTGGTAACAGCGCCTGAATTCCACCTGATCAGATGGCGACAGTGCGGCTGTTCAGCCATTCCAGCGCGGCACCGTCAAGTAACGGGCTCAGGCGCTCACGCACTTGCGCGTGATAGTCGTTGAACCACTGCTTCTCTTCCTCCGTCAGCAGCGCTGGCAGCAGGCAACGCGTGTCGATCGGGCACAGCGTCAAGGTTTCAAACTTGAGAAATTCACCGAACTCGCTGCTGCCCGCCTCGCGGTTCATCGCCAGGTTCTCGATACGCACGCCCCAACGGCCCGGACGGTAGGTGCCTGGCTCGATCGAAGTGATCATCCCCGGCTGCATGGCCGTTTGCGGTGCAGGCGCGGCCTGATACGCAATTACCTGTGGACCTTCATGGACGTTGAGGAAGTAGCCAACGCCGTGACCCGTACCGTGACCGTAATCCACGCTGTCGGCCCAGATCGGCGCGCGGGCAATGGCGTCAAGCAGCGGCGAGAGAATGCCTCTCGGGAACTGCGCACGCGACAGCGCAATCACGCCCTTCAACACGCGCGTGCAATCGCGCTTCTGCTCTTCGCTCGGCGTACCGACCGGCACCATCCGCGTGATATCCGTGGTGCCGCCCAGGTATTGACCGCCCGAGTCGATCAGCAACAAGCCGTCGCCCTCGATCACCGCGTGCTCTTCTTCGGTAGCGTGGTAATGCGGCATGGCGCCGTTGGCGTTGAACGCGGCGATGGTGTTGAAACTCAGCGATACATAATCCGGACGACGCTCACGAGCAGCGGTGAGCTTCTCGTCGATGGTCAATTCGGTAATGCGTTCGCGGCCCCAGGCCGATTCCAGCCAGGCGAAAAACTCGCACAGCGCCGCGCCATCCTGCTCCATCGCTTTGCGGATATGTTCAGCGTCCGCTTCACTTTTCTGCGATTTGGCCAACGTGGTCGGGTTCAGGCCTTCGACCAGCTTCACCGTGCTGTCGAGGTTATCCAGCAAGCCGCTGGTAACGCGCGCCGGGTCGACCAACAGGCTCGCGCCACTCGGCACGTCACGCAGGGCATCAGCGACTTCTGTGTAATCACGCAGCGTTACACCATCCGTCTCCAGCACCGCGCGCAAATCTGCGTCGACCTTGCTCAGCGCTACGAACAACGTGGCCTGGTGCTGACCGATCAAGGCAAATGAAACAAACACCGGGTTGAACGACACATCGCCACCGCGCAGGTTGAACAGCCAGGCGATGTCGTCGAGGGTAGCGATAAAGTGCCAATCAGCCCCGCGCGCTTGCAAGGTTTCGCGCAGCTTGGCGAGTTTCTCGCCACGGCTGACGGTCGCTTGCGGTGGCAGATGCTGATAGATCGGTGCATTCGGCAGGCTCGGGCGATCGCTCCAGACGTCCTGCAGCAAATCGATGTCAGTGCGCAGACGTGCACCGCGTGCTTCCAGTTTGCTGCTCAGGGTACGCGCTGAGGCCACGGCCATCACCGCACCGTCAACCGCGACCACGCCACCTTCCGGTGTCTTCTCGGCCAGCCAGTCCAGCGGGCTCGGCTGACCCGGTTGCAATTTGACCAGTTCAATGCCGCTGCCCTTGAGCTCCTTGGTCGCCTGTTCCCAGTAACGACTGTCGGCCCAGACACCGGCGAAATCAGCGGTGACAATCAAAGTGCCAACCGAACCATGGAAGCCCGACAACCACTGCCGGCCCTGCCAGTAACCCGGCAGATATTCCGACAAGTGCGGGTCGGCGGACGGCACCAACAGTGCGTGAATGCCTTCGCGGCGCATCAGTTCGCGGGTCTGCGCCAGGCGCTGGGGCACCGATCCTTCGGTCGAGGTCTGGGTACTCATCATGTCTCCTGCTAATCACTTCATCGTTATTGTTCGTAGCCGTGAGTCGGCTGGTTTAAAGCCCTGTCGCCCAGAATGCCGGAGCACTGGCGCAGGCGGTCTTGATCAGTTGAACGGCCTTGTCGACATCTGCGGCGGTGGTGAAACGGCCGAGGCTCAAGCGAATGGTGCGACCGGCCAGATGCGCGTCATGCCCAAGCGCCAACAGCACGTGGGATGGCGTATTACTGGCGGAGTTGCAGGCCGAGGTCGCGGAAAAAGCGATCGAATGGCTCAACGCTGCGCTGTTGAATTCGCCCTCACTGAAGGTCAGGCTCAAGGTGTGCGGAATGCGCTGAGTGGCGCAGCCATTGAGGCGCACGCCCGGCAGGCTGAGCAGTTGTTCGAGCAAGCGTTCGCGCAGTGCGACGATGGTTTTTTTCTCGGCATCGAACGCCTCGGCGGCCAAGGCAAATGCTGCGCCCATCCCGGCAATCTGGTGCGTCGCCAAGGTTCCGGAGCGCAAACCACCTTCGTGACCGCCGCCGTGAATCTGCGCCTGCAACCGTTGCTGCGCCCGCGGGCCGACATACAGCGCGCCGATGCCTTTGGGGCCGTAAAGTTTGTGCGCGGAAAACGACATCAGATCCACCGGCCATTGCGCCAGATCGATGGCCACCTTGCCGGCGCCTTGCGCCGCATCGACGTGAAACAACGCCTCACGGCTACGCACGACTGCGCCGATCGCTTGAACATCGTTGACCGTGCCCAACTCGTTGTTGACCAGCATCAGCGACACCAGAAAGGTGTCCTCACGCATGGCTTCACTGACCGCTTGCGGCGTGATCAGGCCATCGGCGTCCGGCACCAGATAAGTCACGGCGATGCCGGCGTCCTGCAATTGGCGGGCGGTATCGAGGATGGCTTTGTGTTCGATCTGACTGGTAATGATGTGGCCGCCGGACACCCCGCGCGCCTGCGCCACGCCTTTGAGGGCGAGGTTATTTGACTCGGTGGCACCGGAGGTCCAGACGATCTGTTCGGCATTGGCGCCGACCAGTTCGGCGACTTGCCGGCGGGCCTGCTCGACCGTGTGTCGGGCTTGCTGGCCGAACGCGTGGGAGCTGGAAGCCGGGTTACCAAAGTTACCGTGAAACCCCAGACACTCGATCATCACCTGGATGACCCGCTCGTCAACCGGGGTGGTGGCGGCGTAATCGAAATACAACGGACGTGTGTTCATAAAAGACTCGCAGAGCGTGTTCCGGGATCAGGAGGCTCGTGTCTGCAAACGGTACGGCGCAGCCTTGTGAGCTGCGCGTCGGTTCGAGAGCGTCATCAATACCTGATCGGATGCCGTTAAAGAAGAACAACTTCATTCAAAGTGCGTAGGAACGCTCCTGAAGTCGAGCTTAACAGGCATCCGGCCTGCGGTTGAAGCGATGCGTCAGCTAAAGCTTTCGAGAAGTAACGGGTACAGCGAAATCACCAACAGTGCCGCCATGCCCCAGTTGAACACGCGCAACCAGCGCGGATCCTTCAAGACATTGCGCAGCAATGTGCCACACGCCGCCCAGACGCCGACACTCGGCAGATTGATGATGGCAAACACCGCTGCAATCACCACGACATTAGTGAAATAACCCTGCATCGGCGTGTAGGTGCTGATGGCGCCGATGGCCATGATCCACGCCTTGGGATTGACCCACTGAAACGCAGCCGCGCCGAGGTAGCTGATCGGCTTCGCCTCGCCTGCGGCGCTGTCACCGACCGGTCCCGAGTGAGCGATTTTCCACGCCAGATACAGCAGATACGCCGCGCCGACATAACGCAGAACCGTATAAAGAATCGGATAGCTCTGAAACACCGCGCCGAGGCCAAAGCCCACGGCCACCACCAGAACGAAAAAGCCACAGGTAATTCCGAGCATATGCGGGATGGTGCGGTTGAAGCCGAAGTTAACCCCCGATGCCAGCAACATGGTGTTGTTCGGCCCCGGCGTAATCGAGGTGACAAGGGCAAACAGGGCAAAGCCCAACAGCAGGTCAAGCGAGAGGGTCATGGCAGGCAATCCATCAGGGTCATTCAGGTGTTGACCCTATCCCACACCGCCCGGCAAGCCCACGGACAGTTGGGTAAAACTTCCACCAGTACAGTTTGTTTTCAGCTAGGACGACCGTGCAGCTGTACGGCACGTTCGGCACTCATTTCAGCTTTCTTGTCGAACTGCGACTGACCAAGCAATTGCGCTTTTTTCGCGTGGTATTCGTCGAAGGACAAGCCGCTGCGGTTCAGCGCTTCCATCGCCAATTCGCGGGATTCTTCATCGGTGTAAGGGCGCAGTTCCGGCGAAACGTGTCCGGCACAACCGGCGAGTACGGAGACAGCGAGCAACAGGGAAACAGTCAGTAAACGATTCATGGGAGCGTCCTGGCGAACAATGGGGAGTCGATGGACAAAGGCTACGCCCGGGCACGCTCACGCAGAAATCAACGCTTTCAATAGTGGCTATCAGGAATTCGACACAAACCGCCGTATATCTCCTAACGATCTATAAATATCGATTAACGTTCTTTTACGGAATAACAAACTGCCTTTATAAATCGATCCATGCGCTGAGCACTGTTGCTCCAGCAACTGTTGCTCAGCCAACACCGATTCAACAAAACGCCCCGCTACTCACAGGGGCGACCGCCACGCTAGCGCTCAACGCCTTGTAAACCGAGGCTTGCAGGAATTGGTACAGCGCTTGCTCAGACCCGGTGACTCATTCACTGCTCGCTGAGCAACTGTTGAAAAAGGAAATGATCATGTCGCGTCCCCTGAAAGTCGTCGCCCTCTCCGGCGGCACCTGGCGTCCGTCCCGTACCTTGGTGCTGACCCAAGCCTTGCTCGCCGAACTGGCCGGGCACTTGACCATCGAAAGCCATTTGATCGAACTCGGTGATATCGCCCGCCCGCTCGGCGGCGCTCTGTCGCGCCAGGAACTCAGTGCCGAGGTTGAAGCCGAGTTGCAGGCCATTGAACAGGCCGATCTGCTGATCGTTGCCGCGCCGGTTTATCGCGGTTCCTACCCGGGTTTGCTCAAGCATCTGTTCGACCTGATCGACCTCAACGCCCTGATCGACACGCCGGTGCTGCTCGCCGCAACCGGCGGCAGCGAGCGCCATGCGTTGGTGCTCGATCACCAGTTGCGCCCGCTGTTCAGCTTTTTCCAGGCCATGACGTTGCCAATCGGCGTGTACGCCACCGAAGCCGACTTCGCCGATTACCAGATCACCAGCGAACTGTTGAAGGCGCGCATCCGCCTCGCCGCCGAACGCGCAGCGCCGCTGTTCGCCACCCAAATCAAACCTTTGCTGAAAATCGCCTGAGGAGCCGTTCATGGATGTTTTCTGGTTCCTGCCGACCCACGGTGATGGCCACTATCTGGGCACCACCCAAGGCGCGCGCCCGGTCACTCTCAATTATCTGAAACAGGTGGCGCAGGCCGCCGATAGCCTTGGCTACCACGGCGTACTGATTCCCACCGGGCGCTCCTGCGAGGACTCGTGGGTGATCGCCTCGGCACTGGTGCCGTTGACTGAACGCCTGCGTTATCTGGTGGCAATCCGTCCGGGGATCATTTCGCCGACGGTTTCGGCGCGGATGGCTGCAACCCTTGATCGGCTGTCCAACGGGCGCTTGCTGATCAACGTGGTGACCGGCGGCGATCCGGACGAGAACCGTGGCGACGGCAGCTTCCTCAGTCACGCCGAGCGCTATGAGGTCACCGATGAATTCCTGAAGATCTGGCGTCGCGTGTTGCAGGGCGAGGCGGTGGATTTCGACGGTAAACACCTGAAGGTACAGAACGCCAAGGCGCTGTATCCGCCGGTGCAGAAACCCTATCCGCCACTGTACTTCGGCGGCTCCTCCGATGCCGCACATGATCTGGCCGCCGAGCAAGTCGATGTCTATCTGACCTGGGGCGAACCACCGGCCGCTGTCGCGGCAAAACTCGCCGATGTGCGCGAACGCGCGGCGCGGCATGGCCGCAAGGTGAAGTTCGGTATCCGCTTGCATGTGATCGTGCGCGAGACCGCCGAAGAAGCCTGGAAAGCCGCGGACAAACTGATCGAACACATCAGCGACGAGACCATTGAGGCCGCGCAAAAATCCTTCTCGCGGTTCGACTCCGAAGGTCAGCGGCGCATGGCGGCGTTGCACGATGGCCGTCGCGACAATCTCGAAATCGCCCCTAACCTGTGGGCCGGTGTCGGTCTGGTGCGCGGCGGTGCCGGGACGGCGTTGGTGGGTGATCCGCAGCAAGTGGCGGCGCGGATCAAGGAATACGCGGATCTGGGCATCGAGAGTTTCATCTTCTCCGGTTACCCGCATCTGGAAGAGGCTTACCGCTTTGCCGAGTTGGTGTTCCCGCTGCTTCCCGAGCCTTACGCGAGTCTGGCCGGGCGTGGCGTGACCAATCTGACCGGGCCGTTTGGCGAAATGATTGCCAATGATGTGCTGCCCACAAAAGCCTCGGCGTAAACCGGATCTCTTGTGTAGGAGCT
>NZ_JBSVXS010000156.1:0-9930 GCF_054070155.1 Pseudomonas sp. SDT291_1_S447 | reverse complement strand
TTTACAACAACGAACGGCTGCACTCGAAACTGGGATATCTGCCACCGACCGTTTACGAGCGGGCGATGGCGTCAAAACCACCTATCGAGGTGTCCGGAATTAGTTGACCACTGCACAGCACGGAGATCGGCTCCCTTTCCCCCTCGCCCCCCGTGGGGGAGAGGGCTGGGGTGAGGGGGATGGATCTAAAGCACACCACAAAAACCTGATCCAAAAAAAAGCCCCTGAAATCTCAGGGGCTCTTCATCAGTGCGGCTGATAAACCGTGAGCATCTGCCCCGGCTTCAGTGCTTTACCCGCACCCGGATTCCAGCGCTTGAGATGCTGCATCTCAACGTTGAAACGCTTGGCCACCACGTACAGCGTGTCGCCGCGCTTGACCTTGTACTGGGTCTGCTGCGCGCTGTCGTCCTTGCCTTTGCTCTTGCTGTTGGCCGCAATCACTGTATTGACGCGCCCAGACTTGCGTGCCGGAGCGCGCTTGCTGGTGTCTTGCATTACCAGCGTCTGGCCAACCTTGAGGTTCTTGCCGGTCAGCTTGTTCCAGCGCTGCAGATCCTTGACTTCGACCTTGTTGGCCTTGGCGATGGAGCCGAGGTTGTCGCCACGCTTCACGCGATAAGCACGCTTGAGCTTGGCCACTTCCGATGGGTCAGCACCCTCGAACACCGGTTTCAGCGAGCGCGGGCTGATCAGCTCGTCAGGTCGCATGGTCTGCAAACTGGCGGTGAGCAATTGCGCCTTCGACGTTGGCACCAGCAGATGCTGAGGACCGTCGATGGTGGTGCGTTGCTTGAAGGCCGGATTGAGCTGGAACAGTTCGTCTTCGTCGATATTGGCCACCGCAGCAACCTTGGACAGGTCCATGCGCTGGTTGATTTCGACGACCTGGAAGTACGGTTCGTTGGCGATCGGGTTGAGATTGACGCCGTAGGCTTCCGGCGCCAGGACCACTTGCGACAGCGCCAGCAATTTCGGCACGTACGCCTGGGTTTCCGCCGGCAGCGGCAGGTTCCAGTAGTCGGTTGGCAAACCAAGCTTTTCGTTGCGCTCGATCGCGCGGCTAACCGTGCCTTCACCGGCGTTGTACGCGGCAAGGGCCAGCAGCCAGTCGCCGTTGAACATATCGTGCAGGCGGGTCAGGTAATCCATCGCTGCGGTGGTCGACGCGGTGATATCGCGACGGCCATCGTAAAAGCGCGTTTGACGCAGGTTGAAGTAACGCCCGGTGGACGGAATGAACTGCCACAGCCCTACAGCATCGGCCCGGGAATAGGCCATCGGGTTGTAGGCGCTTTCAATCACTGGCAACAGGGCCAGTTCCAGCGGCATGTTGCGTTCTTCGAGGCGTTCGACGATGTAGTGAATATAGAGACTGCCGCGTTCGCCGGCGTTCTCGAGGAAAGAGGGATTGCTGGCGAACCACAGGCGCTGTTGCTCGATGCGCGGGTTGACGCCGAGGCCTTCCTGCAGCTGAAAGCCCTGGCGCATGCGTTCCCAGATGTCCTGGGGAACCTGTGGGCTGGGCTTTTCGGTCAGCCAGATCGGCTTCTGCTTGGCTCGCGCAGCAATGTTCGGCGTATGGGTCGCTTCAGTCTGCGGAGCATGGCTGGAACAGCCCGCCAGCGTGGCGGACACAGCCACCGCGATGGCTTGCGCCAGGCGGGTCAATGCGTCTGAATTGACGGACTTACGTATGGATGACGACATTGGCTGGAAGTAAGTTCCGGGCAAAAATGTCGGGCGATTCTAGAAAGCGCACCCCCCTAGGTCAACCATTCAGAATTTTTGTATCAAGTGCTGGGTCACTTAGAACGTATCTTTCCATGCCCGCAGAGCCGCAAATACCTCACTCGGCGCCCGGTTTTGAGCGCCTGCCCGTTCGTCCACTTTTTGTGTAACTAATGTTTCAGTGGTACGCAAAAACGGGTTTGTGAGCTTTTCCAGAGCGAGGGTCGAGGGCAGGGTCATCACGCCGTTTTGCCGTTGCTGGGTGACTTTTTCCAGACGGGCGGCAATGTCCGGGTTGCTCGGCTCGACGGCAGCGGCAAACTTCAGATTGCTCAGGGTGTATTCATGGGTGCAGTAGACCAGCGTATCTTCCGGTAACGCGGCGAGGCGGCTGAGCGAGTGGTGCATTTGCTCCGGCGTGCCTTCGAACAGGCGGCCGCAACCGGCAGCGAACAGCGTGTCGCCGCAGAACAGCAGACCGTGGTGATAGTAGGCAATGTGTCCCAAGGTGTGACCGGGCACCGCATAGACGTCGAAGTCCCAGCCAAGCACGCTGACTTTGTCGTTGTCCTTGAGCGCCACGTCGCGCCCGGGGATGTTTTCGCTGGCCGGGCCGTAAACGGTCGCGCCGCTCGCGGCTTTCAGGCGTTCGACGCCGCCGACGTGATCATGGTGATGGTGGGTGATCAGGATATCGCTCAACACCCAGCCTGGGTGCGCTTCGAACCATGCCTGCACTGGCGCGGCATCGCCGGGATCGACCACCGCGCAGCGCTGGGTGCGGTGATCCTGTAACAACCAGATGTAGTTATCGGTGAACGCGGGCAGGGCACTGATCTGTATCATCGTCGGAATTCGCCAAGCGGAAAACATTGGCGCATCTTAGTAGTTCCTGGCGCTTTGGAGAATGCGATGAGTGATAAAGCGTTCGCACAGGCTGATCCTGACTGGCTGGCTCTGATCGGTGCAGCCCGTGAATGGCTGTCCGGCCCGCTCGGGCAATTTCTGCTCGATGAAGAGCGGCGCATGCTCGAAGACGAGTTGGGCCGATTCTTTGGCGGTTATCTGGTGCATTACGGGCCATCGGCCGAAACTCCGCCGGCAGCGCCGCAAGTGCAGCGCAATGTGCGCCTCGGTGCACCGTTGCCCGGGGTCGAGATCGTCTGCGAGGAGCAGGCCTGGCCGCTGAGCGAGCATGCCGCCGATGTGGTGGTGATGCAGCACGGTCTGGATTTCTGCCTGTCGCCCCACGGATTGCTGCGTGAAGCGGCGAGCAGCGTGCGTCCCGGCGGGCATTTGCTGATCATCGGCATCAACCCTTGGAGCACCTGGGGTTTGCGCCATGTTTTCGCTCACGACGCCCTGCGAAAGGCGCGCTGCATCTCGCCGTCGCGGGTCGCCGACTGGCTCAATCTGCTCGGCTTTGCGCTGGAGAAACGCCGCTTCGGGTGCTATCGTCCGCCGCTCGCGTCACCCAAGTGGCAGGCCCGTCTGGCCGGCTGGGAACGCAAGGCCGGTGACTGGCAACTGTCGGGCGGCGGCTTCTATTTATTGGTTGCGCGCAAGATCGTGGTCGGGCTGCGGCCGTTACGTCAGGAACGTCGCGAGCCTATGGGCAAGCTGATTCCGCTGCCGATGGCCAAGGTCAATCGCCGGCGCATCGAACCGTAAACCTTCTTTTATTTGTGGCCGGGTTTGTCCCGGCCTCGGTCATTGTCGATCCGTGATCGGCAAGACAGGCATTTTTCTGGATAGAGTGGCATGAGCGAAAGCGTTGAAAGCGTCGACACCGTAGAACTGTTCACCGACGGTGCCTGCAAGGGCAACCCCGGCCCGGGCGGCTGGGGCGCCTTGCTGGTGTGCAAGGGCGTCGAAAAGGAACTGTGGGGCGGCGAAGCCAACACCACCAACAATCGCATGGAACTGCTCGGCGCGATCCGTGGCCTCGAAGCCTTGAAGCGGCCGTGTGAAGTGCTGCTGGTGACCGACTCGCAGTACGTGATGAAGGGCATCAACGAGTGGATGGCCAACTGGAAGAAGCGTGGCTGGAAAACCGCAGCGAAAGAACCCGTGAAAAACGCTGATCTGTGGAAAGAGCTGGACGAGCAGGTCAATCGCCACAAGGTCACCTGGAAATGGGTGCGTGGGCACATTGGCCATCACGGTAACGAGCGGGCGGACCAGTTGGCGAACCGTGGCGTGGATGAAGTGCGCGGTTACAAGCAGAGCTGATTTCGCTTCTGAACCGTGGTGCGGCCATTCGCGAGCAAGCTCGCTCCCACACTGGATCGTGTTCACAACATAAATCCACTGTGGGAGCGCGCTTGCTCGCGAATGGGGCGACACGGTCCACCTGAAACACCCCGCCGAGCGTGCTAACATCCGCGTTTTTTGCAAGATCGACCCGTTGAGAGCTGAACACTGATGGCCACCAGATCCGTTGTACTCGATACCGAAACCACCGGCATGCCGGTGACCGATGGTCACCGGATCATTGAAATCGGCTGTGTCGAACTGATCGGCCGACGCCTGACGGGCCGGCATTTTCACGTTTACCTGCAACCGGATCGCGAGAGTGATGAAGGCGCCATCGGCGTTCACGGCATCACCAACGAATTCCTCGTCGGCAAGCCGCGCTTTGCCGAAGTCGCCGATGAGTTTTTCGAGTTCATCAAAGGCGCGCAGCTGATCATCCACAACGCGGCGTTCGACGTTGGCTTCATCAACAACGAATTCGCCTTGATGGGCCAGCAGGATCGCGCCGACATCACCCAGCACTGCTCGATCCTCGACACCCTGATGATGGCCCGGGAACGTCACCCGGGGCAGCGCAACAGCCTCGATGCGTTGTGCAAACGTTATGGCGTCGACAACTCCGGCCGTGAACTGCACGGCGCCTTGCTCGACTCGGAGATTCTTGCCGACGTCTACCTGACCATGACCGGCGGCCAGACCAGTCTGTCGCTGGCCGGCAACGCGTCGGATGGCAATGGCTCGGGTGAGGGCGCGGACAACTCGGCGACCGAGATTCGTCGCTTGCCGGCCGATCGCCAGCCTGCGCGGATCATTCGTGCGACGGAAGATGAACTGGCGGCGCATCTGGTACGGCTGGAGATTATCGCCAAGTCTGCCGGTGGACCGGCGATGTGGACGCAGATCGCCGAAGCCGACGCGCAGGCTTGAAAGACCAAAAGATCGCAGCCCAGGCTGCGATCTTTTGTTTTTGGCGGCATGAAGCCAACTGGCCACCCTCGCCACTTTCGCTGCAACCCTCTACCCTGAGTGCATTGGCAGACATTGCGCCGCCGCCTCAGGACACTGAGCCTCATGTACAAAGATTTGAAGTTCCCGGTGTTGATCGTCCATCGCGACATCAAGGCCGACACGGTCGCCGGTGACCGTATCCGTGGCATCGCCCGGGAGTTGGAGCAGGAAGGTTTCAATATCGTTTCGGCCATCGACTACACCGAAGGGCGGTTGGTGGCATCCACCCACCATGGCCTCGCGTGCATGCTGATTGCCGCCGAGGACGCCAGTACGAACTCGCATCTGTTGCAGAACATGGCCGAACTGATCGGTCTGGCACGGGTGCGGGCACCGGATCTGCCGATCTTTGCCCTCGGCGAGCAAGTCACTCTGGAAAATGCTCCGGCCGATGCCATGGCCGAGCTCAATCAACTGCGCGGCATTCTCTATCTGTTTGAAGACACCGTGCCGTTCCTCGCCCGGCAAGTCGCGCGGGCGGCGCGCAAGTATCTGGATGGTTTGCTGCCGCCGTTTTTCAAGGCGCTGGTGCAGCACACCGCCGACTCCAATTATTCCTGGCACACCCCCGGCCATGGCGGTGGGGTGGCTTATCACAAGAGTCCGGTAGGGCAGGCGTTTCATCAGTTCTTTGGTGAAAACACCTTGCGTTCGGATTTGTCGGTGTCGGTGCCGGAACTCGGCTCGCTGCTTGATCACACCGGGCCGCTCGCTGAAGCGGAAGCGCGTGCAGCGCGCAATTTCGGCGCCGATCACACCTTTTTCGTGATCAATGGCACCTCGACCGCCAACAAGATTGTCTGGCACTCGATGGTCGCGCGCGACGATCTGGTACTGGTCGATCGCAACTGCCACAAGTCGGTATTGCACGCGATCATCATGACCGGCGCGATTCCGTTGTACCTGTGCCCAGAGCGTAACGAGCTGGGGATTATCGGGCCGATTCCGCTGAGCGAATTCAGCCGCGAATCGATTCAAGCGAAGATCGACGCCAGCCCACTGACCAAGGGCCGTGCGCCGAAAGTCAAACTCGCCGTGGTCACCAACTCGACCTACGACGGCCTCTGTTACAACGCCGAGCTGATCAAGCAAAGTCTTGGCAACAGCGTCGAAGTGCTGCATTTCGATGAGGCCTGGTACGCCTACGCGGCGTTTCATGAGTTTTTCTCCGGGCGCTACGGCATGGCTACTTCGCGCAGCGAAGACAGTCCGCTGGTATTCACCACGCATTCCACGCACAAGCTGCTCGCTGCGTTCAGTCAGGCGTCGATGATTCATGTGCAGGACGGCGGTGCCCGGCAACTCGATCGCGACCGTTTCAATGAAGCGTTCATGATGCACATCTCGACCTCACCGCAGTACAGCATCATCGCCTCGCTGGACGTGGCGTCGGCGATGATGGAGGGCCCGGCCGGGCGTTCGCTGTTGCAGGAAACCTTTGACGAAGCGCTGAGCTTCCGTCGTGCGCTGGCCAATCTGCGCCAGCACATCGCGGCTGATGACTGGTGGTTTTCGATCTGGCAGCCGCCGGGTGTCGAAGGCATCGACCGCGTGCAGACCGCAGACTGGTTATTGCAGCCGGACGCCGAGTGGCACGGCTTCGGCGAGGTCAGTGACGATTACGTCTTGCTCGACCCGATCAAAGTCACGTTGGTGATGCCGGGGCTGAACGCCGGCGGTGCGTTGAGCGAGAAGGGGATTCCGGCGGCGGTGGTCAGCAAGTTTCTTTGGGAGCGTGGACTGGTTGTCGAAAAAACCGGCCTGTATTCCTTTCTGGTGCTGTTCTCGATGGGCATTACCAAAGGCAAATGGAGCACGCTGCTCACCGAATTGCTCGAATTCAAACGCAGCTACGATGCCAACGTGCGTCTGGAAACTTGCCTGCCGTGCGTGGCGCAAGAAGACACCGCGCGTTATCGCGGCATGGGCCTGCGCGATCTGTGCGATCAGTTGCACGCCTGTTATCGCAGCAACGCCACGGCCAAACATCTCAAGCGCATGTACACCGTGCTTCCGGAAATTGCCATGAAACCGGCTCACGCCTACGATCATCTGGTGCGCGGCGAAGTAGAGGCGGTGCCGATCGATGAGCTGGAAGGCAGGATTGCTGCGGTCATGCTAGTACCGTATCCACCGGGGATTCCATTGATCATGCCCGGCGAACGCTTTACCGAATCGACCCGCTCGATCATTGATTACCTGAAATTTGCTCGCACGTTCGATAGCAGCTTCCCCGGTTTCGTCGCGGATGTGCATGGATTGCAGCACGAAGATGAAGGCAATGGACGGCAGTACACCGTCGATTGCGTCAAGGAATGAGGACTTTTCCCAGTATGCAACCGGTCATGAATCCGAAATACCCAGGGCTGTCGGTGCGCGTGGCCGATGAAGGCTTTGCGCCGTATATCTGGGGCAGCGACTTCAGTTTCGAAGTCGCTGCTTATGGCGCCGCCGTCATTGGTCAGCCGGTCGAGCAATGGCGAGTGACGCCGATCGTGCCGTACCGCAAATGCTACGGCATTGATCCGGAAGAGTTCAGCGCTTTCCACAACGCGCCGGACAGCGCGATTTTCATGGCGTATCTCGATGATGAGCCGGTTGGCCATCTGGTCATCAGCACCAACTGGAACGGCTTCGCCCATATCGATGAGCTGGCGGTGCATGCGCCGGCCCGGCGCCATGGTGTGGCCAAGTCGTTGCTCGATGTCGCGCAGTTCTGGAGTCGCAAGAAAAAGCTGCCGGGGATCATGCTCGAAACCCAGAACAACAACCTCGGCGCCTGTCGATTGTATGAGCGTTGTGGTTACGTGATTGGTGGCGTGGACCAGTTGCGCTATCGCGGCATTGATCCGAACACCGCCGAAGTGGCGTTGTTCTGGTATCGATTGTTCGATAATCCGCTGGAGAACGCGCTCAGCTCGCCAGCATCGCCTCGGCTTGTTCCGTGATGATCGCCAGTAACGTCTGAATCGCCGCCGACGGCGCGGCGTGCTTGAAGGTCAGCGCGTAGAGGCTGATCGGCACGGCTGGCGACAGCGGGCAGACATCCAGCCCGGCGGCGCGCGCGCCCAGTGCGGTGAACGGGTCGACGATGGCCAGGCCTTCGCCGGCCTCGACCATGCTGCGCATCATCTGATGGGTTTGCACGCGGGTCTGGATGCTCGGCGCCGGGCGCAACGCCTGGAGTTTGTTTTCCAGTGCCGGGCTCAATGGGTCCTGGCCTTCGAGGCCGACCATGGCCTGGCCCGCGAGATCCTGCAGGGAAATGTATTTCTGTTTCGGTTGCAGCCAGCCGTGGGGCGCGAGCAGTTGCAGCTTGCCCTGGGCCAATGGCTGGCAATCAATGTCGGGATGTTCGGGGTCGTGCAGGCTTAGACCGAGATCACTTTCGCGCAACAACAGGCTGCGAACGATATCGCGGGTCGGCGCACTGAGCAGGCTGCACGGTGCATCCGGCAGGCGTCGGCGCAGGGCCGCGAGACTTTGCGGGAGTAATTGTTGCGCCAGCGGCGGGGTGCCGATGATGCGCAGGGGCGGGGCGAGGTATTGCTTGAGGCTGCTGGCCAGCCGTTGCACGGGTTCCAACGCTTCATAAACGTGAGCGATTTCCACCTGCAACGCCCTTGCTTCGGGCGTCGATTGCAGGCGCCCTCGCACGCTGGCGAACAGCATGAACCCCAACTGACTCTCGGCTTCGCGCAAACGCTCTTCGACCTCGGTCACCGGCAACTGCAGCCATTCGGCCGCGGTGCCCAGGTGACCGGTCTGCAAGAGCGCCTGAATCACTTCGATATGACGTAAACGCATGCGTGAAGTCCATGTTCAGCAGGTGGGGTCAGTGGCTGAATCCTACCCCAAGTCTGCGCATATGACTTCTGCTCATAACGGCCAGTTATGAAGCGACGGTTGGCTCGGGCTCGCGGATCAGGGTGATGCCTGACTGAACCAGGAGAAACTCGTTCTCGTTGACCTTGTTGACGCGATCGCCAATGGCCAACTTGTAAATCGGCTCCGAGCCAGTGGAACCGTCTGCCGACGGGTTGGATTCCTGGAACTCATGCACGGAATAAACGCGGCCTTCCGCATCTCTTGCATGGAACTGACCGACCAGTACTGCTGCCATCTGCTTAGAACCTCTGGAGATAAAACGCTTGATTTGCGGCTTGGTAGACCGCCATCAAGGCCTGTAAGTTTTCCTACAGGAAAAAAATAATCAACACGCGGGAATTTACCTCGGGTGCTGGTGGAATCGTCACCGGATCATCTATAACTACGGGCTCCTCCCACGGACCATCGAGAGTTCTTCCATGAGCAATGTCTACAACGTCGCTGTAGTGGTCGGTAGCCTGCGCAAAGCTTCGATCAATCGCAAAGTCGCCCT
The DNA here is from genome assembly GCF_054070155.1 of Pseudomonas sp. SDT291_1_S447. Classification (NCBI taxonomy): domain Bacteria; kingdom Pseudomonadati; phylum Pseudomonadota; class Gammaproteobacteria; order Pseudomonadales; family Pseudomonadaceae; genus Pseudomonas; species Pseudomonas sp. SDT291_1_S447. The sequence goes on along the minus strand of NZ_JBSVXS010000156.1, from coordinate 554 downwards.
GGCGCTGGCGGAGCTGGCCCCGGCGAACCTCAAGCTTGAGATTGTCGAAATTGGCGATCTGCCACTTTATAACGAAGACATCGACGGCGATTCACCGCCGGCAGCCTACAGCACTTTTCGACAAAAAGTGGGTTCATCCGACGCGGTGCTGTTTGTCACGCCCGAATACAACCGTTCGGTGCCGGCGCCGCTGAAGAATGCCATCGACGTCGGTTCGCGGCCTTATGGCAAGGCCGTCTGGAGTGGCAAGCCGGGGGCGGTGATCAGTGTATCGCCGGGTGCCATTGGTGGTTTCGGTGCCAACCAGCATCTGCGCCAGTCGTTCGTGTTTCTCAATGTGGCGTGTATGCAGCAGCCGGAAGCGTATCTGGGCGGGGCGGGTTCGGCGTTTGATGAGGCGGGCAAGTTGAGTGAAACGGTGAAACCTTTTCTGCAGAGTTTTATCAATGCGTACGGACAATTCGTAGAGCAACACAAGAAGTAACCTGTACACGGAACAATGTAGGCCTTCGCCTGCTCGCGATAGCGGTGTGTCAGTCGACCAATTGGTAACT
>NZ_JBSVXS010000155.1:0-9973 GCF_054070155.1 Pseudomonas sp. SDT291_1_S447 | reverse complement strand
GATGTAGGAGCTGCCGCAGGCTGCGATCTTTTGATCTTTCAGGAGCAGGCGACTTTGCGCGGCGGCAGCACAAAACGCTCACGAAACGCTAGGTAGTGCTTGAGCACCTGCACTGGCGCCTCGGTCTGTGGATAGTGACCAATGCCCGGCAACAGCACCGTGTCCGCGTCCGGAATCAGCTCGCGGTAGCGCTCGACCATGTGCGCCCCGGAAATCGGATCGACTTCACCATCGATCACCCGCAACGGAATCTCGCCGCGCTGCATCGCCGTCACCCAGCGATCACGCTGCACGCGGCGCTCGGGAATGTACCCGATCAACTTGTGCATGATTCGCGGGCCGCGATTGCTGTCGACCAGGCTCCAGAAGTCGTCCAGTTCACTTTCGCTCGGCCGCGTTTGCGGGCCGAAGATCTGCCGGAAGCTTTTCACCAGAGCATCACGAGTAAACGCCCGACCAATCATCCAGCCCAACGGGCTGAGCAGCAGTTTCTGCATCAGTACCGGGCGATGGGTTTCCGGGAACAATCCACCGTTGAGAAACACACAACTGGCCACTTCGATCTTGTCTTCGTAGTGCCGGGCGAGTAGTTCCTGGGCAACGCTGTCACCGTAATCGTGCGCGAGCACATGTACCGGCTGGTCGATCTGCAGGTGCGCGAGCAACGCCTGCTGCAAATCCGCCTGCTCAAGCAAACTGTAGGTGTGATTGATCGGTTTCGCCGAATCGCCAAAGCCGAGCATGTCACAGGCGATCACCCGATAACGCTGGGCCAGTGGTTGCCAGAGGTAATGCCAATCCCAACTGGCGGTCGGGAAACCGTGGATCAGCAACAGCGGCTCACCCTGCCCCGCCGTCCAGTAGCGAATCGGCTGGCCACGAAAGACAAACGTCTGGCTGCGTTTGCGCCAGACACACAGAGGAATCTCGGCAAGAGGCATTAGAGTTTATATCCGGGGTCTTGTTTATCGAGTTTGCGCAGCAACGCCGGCCAGGCCAGCGCACCACCCATGCCTTGAGCACTTTTGGTGACGCCGGCGATCATCGCTTTGGCGCCTGCCAGAATGTTCGGTTCGATGGCGATCAGTTCAGCGCCACCGGTTTGCGCCATGACCTGAATGTCGCAGGCGCGCTGGAAGGTGAACATCATCAGAAACGTATCGGCAATGGTGCCGCCACAGGTCAGCAGACCGTGGTTGTGCAGCATCAGGAAATTGCTCTCGCCAAGGTCGGCCTGCAGGCGCGCCTTCTCCTCGTGGTTCAGCGCCACACCCTCGTAGGCGTGATAGGCCAGGCTCGATAGCACGAACAGCGACTGCTGACTGATCGGTAACACGCCCTGCTTTTGCGCCGACACCGCGACACCGGAAGCGGTGTGGGTATGCAGCACGCAAACCACATCGTGCCGCACTTCGTGCACGGCACTGTGGATGGTGTAGCCGGCGGGGTTGATCTCGTAGGGGCTGTCCATGAGTTTGTTGCCGGACTGATCGACTTTCACCAGGCTCGACGCGGTGATCTCATGGAACATCAGACCAAACGGGTTGATCAGGAAATCTTCGGTGCCCGGCACCTTGGCCGAGATATGGGTGAAGATCAGATCGTCCCAGCCATGCAGCGCGACCAGACGATAACAAGCGGCGAGATCGACTCGGGTCTGCCATTCCGCAGCACTGACCTGGTCTTTGACATTAAGGGACGATTGGACGGGGGCTACGCTCACTGTATGCACCTCTGCGTTCTTATTGTTCTGCACGTACGAGCAGTCTAGTCAGGCGCAGAGGATCGCGTAGTTGCATTGGCAGCCAGCTTGATGACTGACCGAGTCAGCGATGCAAACAGTCTGGATCCATGTCAAAGCAACGACGCCAACAAAGGCGCGGCAAACAGATTGAGCAACCCGGTCAAGACCATCACCAGCCCGGCGACTGAGCCTTCTTCCCCGCCCACTTCATGGGCCCGGCTGACCCCGGCACCGTGCGCGCCAACCCCGAACAGCGCACCGCGGGCCAAGGTACTGCGCAACGGTAGCCACTTCAACAGCACCCCGCCGAGCATCGCGCCGAACACACCGGTGAACATCACGAAGACTGCGGTCAACTCCGGCACGCCGCCGAGGTTCTGCGCCAGCGGCATGGCGAACGGAGTGGTGATCGAGCGCGGCACCAGTGACATCGTCACCGAGCTGTCGAGTGCCAGCGCCCTGGCCAATCCGAAGGAAGTACCAATCGATGCTGCACTGCCAGCAACCATGCCCAACAGCAGCGCTGACCAGTGCCGCATCAACAAACGGCGTTGCTGCCAGATCGGCACGGCAAAAGCCACGGTGACCGGGCCGAGCACCAGCATCAGCCAGTGGGTGTTGCTGGAATATTCGGCATAGGCGGTGTGCAGGGGCACGGCGAGCGCAAGCAACAACGCCGGCACCAGAATCAGAGGCGACAATACATAGCGCCCGGTGCGCCGATACAACCAGCGGCTGAACAGATACGCCAACAGGGTGAAGGCCAGCCAGAACATGGGCATCCATTCAAGCTTCATGGGACCGCCTCATGCGCACGGCCAGTTCTACGGTGAAAGCCGTCACCAGCATCACCATCAAGGTGCTGGCAGCGATGACCAGCAGGATCCGCCAGCCGTCATTGCGCAACAGCGCGCCGTAGTCGAGCAGACTCATCAGCGCCGGGATGAAGAACAACAACATCTCGGCCATCAGCAGTCCCGCGCCCAGTTGCAGGGCTGCCGGTTTGACCCAGCCAAAGGCAAATGCCAGCAGCAACAACGCCATACCGATGACGCCGCCGGGGATTGGCCACGCCAACCATGCCGCCAGTTGGCAGCCGAGCAGGTAGAGACCGAGCAATACGGCGAGTTCGGCGAGAAGACGAGAGAGATGCTTGAGGGTGACGGCGTTCATGATTTAGCTCCTGACAGGCGCTTATTTTACGAAGCACCCTGCCATCGCCGAAGCGAATTGTTAGACTCAAAGCCATTCCAAAATGGAATCAGGCAATGGAATTCAAACAGCTGCGCAGTTTCGTGGAAGTCATGCATCAGGGCGGTTTCACCCAGGCCGCAAAAACCCTGCACATCAGTCAGTCAGCGGTCAGCAAACAGATCGCACAACTGGAGCAGAGTCTCGGCACGCCCTTACTTGAACGGCTCGGTTCGCAATTGCGCCTGACCGCCGCTGGCAGCGTCGTGCTGCAACGGGCCGAGGGCATGCTGCGTTTGCGCAACGAACTGCTCGCGGAGCTGGACGACCTCAGTCATATGGCACGTGGAGAGCTGCGCCTCGGCCTGCCATTACTCGGCAGCGACGCGCTATTCGCCGAACTGTTTGCGGAATACCGGCGGCGCTATCCGAATATCAGCATCCAGTTGCTCGAGGGTGGTAGCCGCAATATCGAGCAGGCTGTGCTGAGCGGTGAACTGGAGTTGGGCGGCAGTCTGTTGCCAAAGGATCCGCAATTCGACTGGCAGCCGTTTTGCGATGAACAACTCGACGCCTTGCTGCCGGTGGATCATCCGTTGGCCGAGCGGGGCGAGATCGGTCTGGAGGAATTGGCCGAGACGCCCTTTCTGCTCTATCAGCGCAGCTTCGTGCTCAACGACCGCTTGCTGCAGGCATGCCAGCAATTGGGCTTCACGCCGAAAGAAGGCGGACGCAGCGGTCAGGCCGATTTTCTTGCGGCGCTGGTCGCCGCCGGGCAAGGCGTGGTGCTGTTGCCCAGCGTGGTCGCACGCGGACTGGTACGGCCAGGCGTGGTTCGCCTGAGCTTGCGAGCACCGGACTATTTGCGTTGGGATATCGCCTTCATCTGGCGTCGCGGCGCCTATCTGTCGAAAGCGGCGCAGGCATGGCTGGCGCTGTTGCGCGAGCGCGGAATCAGCCCTTGAGGGCTTCGATCAACTGCGCCAGCCAAGGCTCGGCGTCGGTTTCCGGAGTGACGCTTTCGCTGGCGTCAATGCGCAGCATCTCTTGCACTTCACGCACGCCTAGCTCGCCGAACAGTTCACGCATTTGCTCGCCACCGCCGCAGAAAGTGTCGCCATAACTGGCGTCGCCCAAGGCAATCACTGCGCCCGGCAAACCGCGCCATGCGGCTGGCAACTGGTCGCGAATCGCCGAATACAGCGGTTGCAGGTTGTCGGGCAATTCGCCCATGCCGGTGGTTGAGGTCACCGCGAGTAACGCTTCGGGGCCAAACGCCTGAAGGTCGGCGAGGCTGGCGCGCGAGTTGTAGAAGGTTTCAAAGCCAGCGTCTTTCAACAGGTTCTGGGCGTGGCGGGCGACTTCTTCGGCGGTGCCGTAGACCGAACCGGAGAGGATGGCGACTTTCATCAATCTGATCCTGAAACTGAAAAAAAGAGCGGCGATAGTAACAGCCTCCGACGCAAAGCTGCGATTGGATCTCAATTGGCGGTAATGGCCAGTAGACAGCGCCTACGGTTCTTCTAGAATGCGAGCCACTGACAACTCTGAAAGGATTCAAAGATGATCAACGCCAGCCTGCTGCAAATGGTAATCAACGCGTCGAACGACGGCATCGTGGTCGCCGAAAAGGAAGGTGAACAGAACGATATCCTGATCTATGTGAACCCGGCCTTTGAACGACTGACCGGCTACACCAGTGAGGAAATCCTCTATCAGGACTGCCGCTTTCTGCAGTCTGGAGACCGAGATCAGGACAGCCTGAAACTGATTCGCGAAACGCTGGATAACGGCGGCTCGTGCCGGGAAATCCTGCGCAACTATCGCAAGGACGGTACGCCGTTCTGGAATGAACTGTCGATTTCGACGGTGAAAAACGTCGAAGACGGGCAAACATATTTCGTTGGCGTGCAGAAGGACGTCACCGTTCAGGTCAAGGCGCAACAGCGCGTTGTTCAACTGGAAGCTGAAGTCGCTGCCCTCAAAGCAGAACTGGCTACGGTGAAAGCGACAAACGGTCAAAACAAAATCGCGAACTAAGTGTCATTAACTACAATCACCAATGACTTTGTAACTATATCTTTTGAGTTAGCCATGCAGCGCGACGCCCTCCTCACTCAGGATGAGCTGGATTTCATCCAGACCATGCAGCACAACCCGCAACTGAACGTGCGGGATGCGACGTCGAGTCTGCTGGTTAACGGCGGTTCACAGATCCGCGATTTGCTCACGCGCCTGGCCGCGCACGAGCAAGTGACCATTCAGGCTAACTTCGAAAACCAGCAGATGACCTTCCCGTTGCACCTGGTGGAAGATGAGTTTCACGCACTGCATCTGCGCCTCGGCGTACCGAGCATTTATGAAGACGGCCCGATGGTGCGGCCTTGGCGACTGACTCTCGAAGAGCCAGTAGCCCTGGAGAACGCCAAAGGTCAGCCGGGCACGTTGTGGGTCCACGAGGTTTCGCATAAGGGTGTGTTGCTTGAAGTACGCAACAAGACCAAACCACCCAAGCATTTCGCGTTGTGGTTCAGCCCTTCGGGTTACGAGCGGATTTCATTGCGTGGCAATTTCGAACGGGAAACCGAAAACGGTTTCTATGCCTACGAACTGAGCCAGACCGACACCGACGAAACCGAACGCCTGCGTCAGTTCATCCTGCAGCAACATCGCCTCACCCATCCTGCGCTTCACACCTGAGTTTCAGGTATCCAGCTTCCCGGCCAGAAACTGCAGCATGCGCTGACGCATGTTCGCCCCTTCATTGCCCAGACAGGCAACAGAGGATCCGGCCAGGCTGTCCTGCGCCAGATCTGAAGCATCGCCCGCCAGCATCAACTGACAATCGAGGCTCAACGCCAACCGGTTCAGACGCCGAGGCAATTCGGTGCTGGGCGCGTGATTGGAAAACAGGACGAGTGCATCAGGTTTGATCTTTTCGCACACCAACGTCAGCTCATCGAACGGCTGACCTGTCGTCAGCACGCGAACACCGGAATTGCTGTCGCTGAGAAACAGCGCCGCCACCAGCAACTCCAGCTCTCGACATTGCCCGGCCAGCGCGCTGACGATCACACGGCGCGGTTGGGTGCCACGCAGCATGACGATCCGTTGCAACACCCGCGCCCGCAGGAAGCCATCGAAAAACAGCCACTCGCTGGTTTGCCCGAACGCCTCCTGGCGCTGCAACAATTGCAGCCACAGCGGCATGAGGATGTCCTGAAACACCACCGGCAATGAGTAAGAAGAGAAAATCTGGCCATAGACACGGTCCAGTTGCTGATCATCGAATGCGCTGACCGCCTGCTGAATCTGTTCCTGCCACTGCAGGTAATCAGCCTGCACCAGATCATCGGGGATGATGTGCGCCAGCACTTTCATCGGTTCGGTCTTGGCGAGGATCTTGCCGACTTTGCTCACGGCGACACCGCGATCAATCCAGTCGACGATGCTGCGCACCCGCTCGATATCGGTCATCGAATAGAGCCGATGCCCGCTTTCGGTGCGTGTCGGCTGAATCAAACCATAGCGTCGCTCCCAAGCGCGCAAGGTCACCGGGTTTACACCGGTGAGGCGTGCGACCTCACGGATCGGGAACAGATCAGCGCGTTCGAGCGCAACAGAGGCCTGCGTAGCTGGGCTTGCGTCCGTTATGACAGGCATATGGCGTTCAACTTCCATGTCGATTCAATTGGATCCCATTCTAACGCTTATGCCCCAATGGGATTCAAGTGATGAAATGCGACGAAAGTCGCTGGTTTAATCGTGAAAAACCGGAATAATCCTTGCTTGTTGAAAACGCAGGCCTCTACCCCGGCCCTGCGTCAGGCGAAATTCCTACCCGGAGTGACGCACTCGAAATACGGAGATACAAAATGTCTACTTCCCCCGTCACGCTGATGGTAGCGCGTCGCGTCGCTGATGGTCGCTATCAGGATCTGATCGCCTGGCTGCGCGAAGGCGAACAACTGGCCACAGATTTCCCCGGTTACCTGGGTTCTGGCGTGCTCGCTCCGCCACCCGGCGATAACGAATTCCAGATCATTTTTCGCTTTGTCGATGAGCAGACGTTGCATGCGTGGGAGCATTCGGCATCCCGTACCGCGTGGTTGAGCCGTGGCAGTGATCTCTTCGCCCACCCGAAAGAGCATCGGGTCAGTGGAATCGAAGGCTGGTTCGGCGCGGCCGGTCAGCGTCCACCGCGCTGGAAGCAGGCTGTCGCGATCTGGCTGGCGTTTTTTCCGGTGTCACTGTTGTTCAACTTTGTCCTCGGCCCATTGCTCGCTGACATGGGTTTGTTGCCGCGCGTATTGATCAGCACGGCGTGCCTGACGCCGCTGATGGTCTACTTCTTTATTCCGCTGTCGACGCGCCTGCTGGCGAACTGGCTGAACAGCACCCCGGTGCGCCTGCCTGTTTCGGCGACACCTCAGAAACATTAAAGATCGCAGCCTCGTTGCACTCGACAGCTCCTACAGGACTGAACACAGACCAGGGTAGGAGCTGCCGCAGGCTGCGATCTTTTCAGGCTCGTCGCTGTTATAGTTTTTGCTCCAACCGCGATGCGAGCCGTTCATGCCTGATTCCTCAGCCCCGATCCTCATCACCGGTGCCGGCCAGCGTGTCGGTCTGCATTGCGCGCAGCGGTTACTCGAAGAAGGCCATCGCGTCATCTTCACCTACCGCAGCGAACGCCCCGGCGTGCAGACACTGCGCGATCTGGGCGCCATCGGCCTGTTCGCCGATTTCTCCAGCGAAGCCGGGATTCTCGTCTTCATCGAAACACTGAAAACCCACACCGAGAGCCTGCGCGCCATCGTGCACAACGCTTCCGAGTGGCTGGCCGAAACCCCGGACAGCGGGGCCGAAGCCTTCACGCGCATGTTCAATCTGCACATGCTCGCGCCGTACTTGATCAACCTGCACTGCGGTGAATTGTTGAGGCGCTCGACGCCCGCCGACATCATCCATATCAGCGACGATGTCACCCGCAAAGGCAGCAGCAAGCACATCGGTTATTGCGCCACCAAGGCCGGGCTCGACAACCTGACGCTGTCCTTCGCCGCCCGCTATGCGCCGGCCATCAAGGTCAACGGCATCGCCCCGGCCCTGCTATTGTTCAATCCCGACGACGACGCGGCGTACCGCGCCAAGGCCCTGGCCAAATCCGCGCTGGGCATCGAACCCGGCAGCGAAGTGATCTATCAGAGCCTGCGTTATCTGCTCGACAACCCTTATGTCACTGGTACGACCCTGACCGTCAACGGCGGACGGCACGTCAAATAAGCCGATTCGCGAGGATTTCCATGACCCGTTCACTGCCCGAGAACTACCGCGAAATCCTCATCGGCCTTGGTGAAGACCCAGACCGCGAAGGACTGCTCGATACGCCAGTGCGCGCGGCCAAGGCCATGCAATACCTGTGTCATGGCTATGAGCAGAGCGTCGACGAGATCGTCAATGGCGCGCTGTTTGCCTCGGACAGCGACGAGATGATCATTGTCGCCGACATCGAGCTGTACTCTTTGTGCGAACATCACCTGCTGCCCTTCATCGGCAAGGCCCATGTGGCTTATATTCCGACGGGCAAGGTGTTGGGCCTGTCGAAAATCGCGCGCCTGGTGGACATGTTCGCCCGCCGCCTGCAGATTCAGGAAAACCTCACCCGGCAAATCGCCGATGCGGTGCAACAAGTCACCGATGCCGCCGGCGTCGCGGTGGTCATCGAGGCCAGACACATGTGCATGATGATGCGCGGTGTCGAAAAACAGAATTCGACCATGAACACCTCGGTCATGCTCGGCGCCTTTCGCGAGTCGAGCAACACCCGTCAGGAGTTCCTGCAATTGATTGGACGGAGCAAGTAAATGCCACAACTTCAACCGGGAATGGCGCGCATCCGAGTCAAGGATCTGCGCTTGCGCACCTTTATCGGGATCAACGAGGACGAAATCCTCAACAAACAGGATGTGCTGATCAACCTGACCATTCTGTATGCCGCTCAGGAAGCCGTGCGTGACAACGACATCGACCACGCGCTGAATTACCGCACCATCACCAAAGCGATCATCGCGCACGTCGAGGGCAATCGCTTTGCGCTGCTCGAACGGCTGACTCAGGAATTGCTCGATCTGGTGATGAGCAACGGTTCGGTGCTGTACGCCGAAGTCGAAGTCGACAAGCCGCATGCGCTGCGATTTGCCGAATCGGTGTCGATCACGCTCGCGGCTAGCCGCTGAGCTTCAAGCTTCGAGCTGCAAGCGGTAAGCTAACGGCCGACCCCGATCCAATCTTGCAGCTTGAAGCTTGCCGCTCAAAGCTGTCTCGCAGAGACCCCCATGACTGATCAACAACGCCTCGAACTCGAAGCCGCCGCTTTCCGCCGGCTGGTCGCCCACCTGGACAGCCGCAAGGACGTGCAGAACATCGACCTGATGAACCTCGCCGGGTTCTGCCGCAACTGCCTGTCGAAGTGGTACAAGGCCGAAGCCGACGAGCGCCAGATCGAGGTCAGCCTCGACGATGCCCGCGAAGTGGTTTACGGCATGCCATACGCCGAGTGGAAAGCCCAATATCAGCAAGAAGCCAACGCCGACCAGCAAGCGGCGTTCGCCAAAGGAAAAACCCATGAGTGATCTGAACACCCTGCGCGCCAGCCTCAAGAGCGGCGAACACGCTTTCGCCGACACCCTGGCGTTCATCGCCGCCGGTTACGACTACCAGCCGCAAGCCTTCAACAACGGTGGCGTGGAAAACGCCGCCGGGCAGAACGAAGGTTCGTGCAAGACCCTGGGCTTGGCGCTGCTGGAAGGTCTGAGCGATGAAGAAGCGCTGTTGGCGTTCGGCGAGCATTACCGCTCGGTAGTGGCGACGCCTGAGGGCAGTGATCACGGCAATATTCGTGCGTTGATCAAGCACGGTCTGGCCGGCGTGAAATTCACCGCCCAACCCCTGACCCGCCGCTGATTCCAGCTGCAACGCCCCCCCCTGTAGGAGTGAGCCTGCTCGCGATAGCGGTGTATCAGTCGACTCATATGG
>NZ_JBSVXS010000154.1:0-10009 GCF_054070155.1 Pseudomonas sp. SDT291_1_S447 | reverse complement strand
TTGGGTAATCCCTGTAGGAGCTGCCGAAGGCTGCGATCTTTTGCTTTTGCTTAGAAGTAGTACGGGAATTTCAGGCTGAAGGAAAAGTCCGGGGCATCGTCGGTCATGCCGATGGACAGGTTGGGCACAATGGTCAGGTTGTCGGTGGCCGCAATGGTCATGCCGACGTTGAAGTAACCGGCGTTGGCGTCGCTGGACACCACCGACTCCCAATCCCCACCATCCTGTTTCAACTTGCTCTTGCGTTGCACCAGGTCAGACACCGAGAACGACATACTCATCTTCTCGTTCAGCGCAAACGCAATACCGGCGCCGATCTGGAAGCTGTCGCCGATCTTTACCTTGCCCGGGTTTTTCTGGTTGACCGTCGAGCTGATGTCGTCGAACGACTCCTCCAGGTTGTGGGTGTAGGACAAGCTGCCGAACAGCACCGCCGGGTCGAACGTCTTGACCAGCGAAATGCCCGGCGTGATCGACCAGACGCCGTTGCCGGTGGGCAGGGTGTCAGGCACAAACAGATTGGAGTTGGCATCGGTCTGGCGCAGTTTGATCCCGAACGGATCCTTGCCGGTTGGCGCCTTGACCCGCAGGGTGACCACCGCGTCCGGCGTATTGACCGACTCGTCGAGGAACTTGTAAGCGATGCCGAAGTTGACGTCGCCAATGGTGGGATCCTTGGTGACGGTTTCTTCTGTAGTGACACCCGCCGCGCCCTCATTGCCGCCACCCGACTGATAAGTCGATTCGCGATACACCACGGGCACGTTCAGATCGAACTGCCAGCGGTTGTCGAAGTTGTAGCGGCCCGTCAGGTCGAGGGTCCAGGTGTCGGCCTTGATCCGGTCGAGGTTGATGTTGCCGAGAAAGATCGAGTCGAGCGCCAGGAAGCCATTGAGAATCAGCTGACGGGTGTCATAGCGCGAATAGGTGATGCCGGTTTCGACGCTGAACTTGCCGCCGCCGAAGAAGCCGCTGGCCTCGTCGTACAGGTTGGAAACGCTCTGCGCCGGTTGTGAATCGTCAGCCAGCGATTGCCCGTAAGAAGCGCCACTGCCCCCGGCGGCGCCTCCTGATGCGGCTGCCGCACCGGTGCCGGTGGCGACGCGGTTGCCTTTCATGTCCGACGGCGATTTTGCCAGCCGTTTTGGTTGTGGGGCGGCGGGTTGTTCTTCAACCTGGCGGACTCGTTGTTCGAGAACCGCCAGGGCCTTTTGTTGCACTTCGTATCGTTGTTTCAGCTCCAGAAGTTCCTGTTTCAGGGCCGCTACATCTGCATCCGGTGCTGCTTGCAGCATCGCCGCAGGGAGAAGAGTGCTCAAACACACTGCGGCGCGCAGTGATACTGATCGATACATGAATAAGCCGTCCCTTTAAGCCCAATGATCGAGACTCAGCGTAGTTCAATATCCAATACTGCGTAGGGCCCCGAGTTGAGTCAGGTTGCAATCCAGTGCACCGGCGCTTCTGCCGTTATTATTGAGTACGACGTTAAGTTGAGTCAGGTTGTTGACCACATTGGCACTGCCGAGCAGACGGGTGTTCTGCAGCAGACCGCTCGAAGCTACCTGTTGCAGCGCCGTACCTTGATTGCCACTGGCTTGAATCGCCATTTGCACGCCACCCGTACCGGTTGCCGACACCGCGACATTGCCGGCGGCATTGCTGCCGGAAATGGTCTGGCCGGCCATCAGGGCCTGGCCCTGTACGGGGGCGAGTGCTGGCGCCTGATTGGCTTCCTTGACGTTGATGGCGACATTGTTGTTCGCCGTGTTGCCGTCACCCGCCGCGCGTACGCTCTGGGTCACGCCCGACGATGAGTTAAGGCCGGCACCGCCGATAATCGATCCGGTGCCCAGTTCCGGCGTATTGCCGTTGCCCATCTCCTTGATGGTCGAAACGTAGAATTCTGGTTTGATTGTGGCCTGTTGCACCTGCATGGATGCAGACGCCCCGATCAGATCTCCGCTGGCGTTGCGCCAGGTACTGCTCATGACAATGCCGAAGCTGATAATTCGCCCCGGCATGACATACCGACCACGCAGCTCGGCGAGCTCCTGGTCCTTGATTTCTATGGGTTTGAATCCTGCATTGGCATAGCCTGACGCACTCGCTGCCAGGCAGGCGGCGGCCAGCCAGTATGAGGTTTTCATCTGCTGCTCCCGGGACATCCAGTCCCATTTTCTATAATCGGCGATTAAAAGAAGTCGCTCTGAATGAACCCGAAATCCATCAATTCAGCATCTTTGACCGGGTTGAAACCGTCGAGTGTGTTCTTGGCCGTCAAGGGCACCGGAGGGCTGCGCAAGGCGTTGGCCTTGTCATATCCGGGACCGACGATCGCGAAGACAATGCCGTTCCAACCTTTGACAAAGTCATCATGTTTGTAGCGTTTATGGCCGAGAACCGGGTCTCCGATGTAAACCCAATCCTTGTCCGAACGCTGCAACACGACGAAATGCTTGTAGCCGCGAATTTCCATCAGTACCACCACCGGGATGGTTACCGCTTCGAGCTTTTCCGGTGGAATCTTGTAACCCCTGGCGCGCATGCCGATGCTTTCTATGTAGCGCTTCATGTCGAGCATGGAAAACCCTTGAGTACGAACAAGGTCCTGGTCAGCGTTGACCAGCATGCCTTTGATGATGTGCTCCTCATCGACGTCGAGCCAATAGGCCTGGCGTAATACCGTTGCCAGTGCAGCGGCGCCGCAGCTGAAATCGGTTTTCTGTTCGACGATGTCGGCAAACTTGCGCTCACGGATGCTCTGCACGTTTTTGTAGACGAGCGTGCCACCCGGCAGGGCAGCGACGGGCATCTGACCGGCCTGAGTCAGGCCACAGACGAAAAGCAGAGTGAAGAGGGCAGTCTTACGCATGATCGATACGCCTTTGCGGACTGAGGAAAAGCCCCGTTTCCGGGGCTTTCGTTTCGATCGCGATTACAGGCAGGCTCTGCAGCCAGCAGCGATGGACAGCGAGTTGCTTTGTTGGTTGCCCACACCAGACGAGACGTTGGCTCCGCCGTTGCCGGAGAAGTTGTTCATCGAGTTGGTCATGTTGGCATTGTTGACGACAGGGGCTTTCCAGCCATCTTTGGTCATCACTTGTTGGGTGGTTACGCCAGCGAGGCCAAAAGTACCGACGGCTTCGAATTTGGCTTTCTGGTCATCGTTGCCACCGTGGCCGCCGCCACGATTGCCATAACCGCCGTGGTGGTCATCATCTTCGATGGTTGCAGTGCCTTTGGCTTTGAACACGCCAGCGGCCGCGTAGGTGCCGGTGAGGGTGTCGGTTTTGTAGGTCTGCACGCCTTTGTTGTCTACAACCAGGCCGGTGGAGGACTGATTGGCGGCTGCGGCGGCAGTGGCTACACGGCCACCGGATACGGCGATCGCCAGGTTGTTTTTCTGCTGGTTGAAGTTGCCGGCAGTGACGTTGATGCCGATGTTGCCGGAACCATTGTTGCCTGCATTGTTGAGCGTGGCGTTATTGAAGGTGGACGAGTTTTTCACGTAGTTGTTGTTGTTGACTTGAGTTGCACTCGAGGCAGCAACAGCTGTGCCGAAGATGAAGCTTTCGTCGGCAGTCGCCAGGGCGGCGGCGTTGTCTTGTTGGTTGCCGTCGCCGGCTGCTACGTTGGCGCCCATGTTGCCGTTGGAGCCATTGAGCGAGTCGCTGGCGTTGGCGTTGTTGAGGGTGCCCTGGTTTTTCACCACGTTGCCGTCACTGTTTTGTTCGTCGAGTACTGCAGCCCCGGCGCCGGCGGTGATTTGCAGAAGTTGTTCCAGGGAAGGGCCTTTAGGCTGGTTATTACCATGGCCGTTACCGTGCCCGTTGCCGTGGCCATTACCATGATCGTCATCACGACCGCCTGCCTGTGCTGCGATTGCCATCACTGCTGCAAGTGCGAAAACCAGTGGTTTGAGAGCCATTGTAGGTTTCATGGTGTTTCTCCATCGTGCTTATTAGTTGGTTAAGTGTTGGTACTTTCTAATTGCACTGCTTTTGTTGTTTGGGTCAGTCAGCGACCCGGATGCTCAGGGTGTTAGCCATTCGGTTCCCCACCCCGGCACTCTGGTTCACCTGGATTACCCCGCGGCTGCCGGTGAAGGCCTGATCACTTGTCGTGACCTGGCGACTGCCGGGTGAGGTACCAGTTGCTCCTGAGCTCGGTAAAAGCGCCACGTTCTGTTGCGAAAGGGCACTGTCGTCAACGCTCTGCGGGGCAGCACTGATGCTGACGCGCGTGACGTTGGCCATCTGGTTGTTGGCCCCGGCGCCCTGGTTCACACCGAGGATGCCGTTGCCATTACTGAAAGAGGTGCCGCCAATGGATGCGCTGGCGTCGATGGAGCGCGAGGCCGGTGTGTCGATTTTCTGCATGACGCTGGTACTGGCGTGGGATTCGGTGCCGATTGCCACTGCCTTGACGTTGGTCTGTTGCATTTGATCGCCAGCCGCCTGGTTGACGTTGAAGTTGCCGCGGTACTGCACCCCGGAATCTTGAATGTTGGCCTTGTTCACTGAACCAGGATCAGCAGCCATGGCAGTGGTGCAACCGAGCAGGGCAAGCAGAAGGAGTGAACGATTCATTTCATTGGCCTCCGGCCATGCGGGTCAGAGGGGCAAGGCCGGAACTCATGGCGCGGTTGATCGTGCCGGAAATCGCACCGCCGGAACCGCCGCCGTGTCCTGCGCTCATGCCGGGCATGCCGTTGGGATTGGTGACGGTATTGAGGCCCGGCAGATTGGCGCCGGCCTGGACATTGTTGACGGTGCGGAACGCGCTGCCGCTGGCGACACCGGCGAAGTCGCCGTCGCTCAATTCGGTGCTGTTCATGGTGGAGTTGATGCGTGCGGACGGGTTGGCATTGACGGTGGTCGGGTAGGGGTCTTTGCCACCGTTGCGACCGATCGGAATAGGCTGAACATCGCGGTTGAGGACGATCACGCCGTTGCCTTCCGCCTGCACGTTGAAGCTGATCAGCGTACTGGCTGCTGATCCGATCAGCAGAAGGCAGGTCAAACCTTTTTGGATATTCCCCACGGCTGCAATTCCTTCTTCAGTGGGCTGGCCCTAGTCAGCGTTGTGAAGGAGAGAGCGAAAGCTGTGCCGCTTTTTAAATGTTTTTGAGTTTCAATGAGTTGGCAAATAAACACGCACAGCTGAAACACAAGCTGTTTCAGCGTTGAAACACCGACCGGCGCGCTGAGCTGTCTATTGGCTGAACAAAGCTCTGGAACAAGGGTTTGCGACGATGTGTTTCAACCGCGTAACAACTCGGATGACAAAGTCGTGAACAGTGTTGAAACGGGCACTCTGCACGTCAACGAGTGTTTCAGAATCGGACACTTTGTCCCCAGAACAGGGGAAAGTGCCGGGGAAGGTGACCCATTGATCGGGTCACTCGGCCAGTAATTGCTCGACAGCGGCAAAGGCCTGCAGTTGGCGTTCGGCCCAATTGCCTTGAATGATCAGAAAGCGCTGATGGTGGTTTTCCAGCCAGTTCTGCGTGGACTGGTAAAACGCCAGACGCTCGTCCAGATCCGGTTGGCAGCGCTGACCGTCATCGGTCCAGTCGACCTGTTCCGGGGACAAAAGAAGGTGCAGGTCGTAATGCCGTGCCAACAGCTCGGTTTCCAGCCAGCCCGGACAGTCGGCAAACAGGGTATGGCTCCACAGCATGTTGCTCAGCAAATGGGTGTCGAGGATCAGCAGCGCAGGCTGTTGCGCCCGCGCTTCATCTTCCCATTGCAGTTGGCCCCGAGCGATATCAGGGATGTCCGCAAGGCACGTATCGCGGGGATTGAGTTCGATAAACCGACGCACGTATTCATCCACGCGCAAACCGCCAAAGCGTTGTTGCAGGCCCGCTGCCAGCCAGCTCTTGCCGGTGGATTCGGGCCCGGTCAGGACCACGACCTTCATGGGCGCAACGCCGGGTCGGCGCGCCATTCGCGATAGCCTTGCACCGCCAGCAGGGTAAACAGACCGTACAGCGCGGCGGTCAGGTACAACCCCTTATAGATGAACAAGCCGACAAAGATCACATCGAGCACAAACCACAACGCCCAGCATTGCAGCCGCTTCTGCGCCATCCACAGTTGCGCAACCAGGCTGAAACCGGTCAGCGCGGCATCGAGCCACGGTTGCGCGGCGTCGGTCCAGTGGGCCATGGCCGCGCCCAGCAAGACACTGCCGACGGCGCCCACGCTTAGGCCGAGCAACAACGAGCGGCGATCAAGGCGAGTGACCTCCCGGCCGTCATGCATCGTCCCGGCGCGGGTCCATTGCCACCAGCCATAGACTTGCAACGCGGCGTAGATCACTTGCAGCAACATGTCCGAGTACAGCTTCACTTCAAAGAAGATCCAGCTGTAGAGCAAGACCATGACCAGGCCGATCGGCCAGCACCACGGATTCTGTTTGACCGTCAGCCATACGGCGATCACACCGAGTGCGGCGGCAAACAGTTCGAGCCCGGACATGTAGGTTCCTTGGGGGAAATTGAGGAGGGGGCGGATTGTACTGCATTGGGCCAAACCCCTCACCCTAACCCTCTCCCGGAGGGAGAGGGGACTGACCGAGTTGGATGTTCGAGATACGCCGACCTGATCTTTCTGCGTTGAATCCATAATCGACTCGATTGTTCAGGTCGACGTATAGCTTGAGACACCTCGGTCAGCCCCCTCTCCCTCCGGGAGAGGGCTGGGGTGAGGGGTGGGCTCACCAGAGTTACACGGGTTAGACGCGGAACTGGCGCAGGAGGGCGTTGAGTTGTTCGCTCAATTGACCAAGGCGCAGGCTGGCGGCACTTGATTGCTCGGCAGCGATGGCCGTGCTGTGCGACAGGCCGGCCGCTTGAGTGACGTTCTGATTGATGTCCTCGACCACATGCGCCTGTTGCAACGTAGCGCTGGCAATCGACGCATTCAGGCCGTTGAGATTGCGCAACGCCTGGCCAATGGCATTCAGACTCGCCCCGGCCAGTCCCGCTTGCTCGATGGTCAATTGCGACGCTTTGCTGCTGTCGCCGATCACCTTCACGGCGGCTTCGGAATGGTTCTGCAAGCGTTCGATCATCGACTGGATTTCCGCAGTCGATTTCTGCGTCCGCTGCGCCAACAAGCGCACTTCGTCCGCCACCACGGCAAAGCCGCGACCTTGCTCACCGGCCCGGGCTGCTTCGATCGCGGCGTTGAGCGCGAGCAGGTTGGTCTGCTCGGCAATCGAGCGGATCACTTCCAATACGCTGCCGATCTGCGTGCTTTCGGTGGCCAGGGTGCGAATCACTTCAACCGCTTGATCAATGGTGCCGGACAGCTTGTCGATCTGCTGCAAGCTGCCATCGATGTTGATCTGGCCCTGTTGCGCCTGCGCTTCGGCATCGCGCATTTCGGCGGCGGCGTGCTCGGCGTTCTTCGCCACGTCCTGCACGCCATAGGTCACTTCGTTGATCGCCGTGGCCACCAGTTCCATCTGCTGCGATTGCTGCTGGCTGCGTTGCTGGGCCTGGGAGGCATCGTTGCCCAGTTCGCTCGACGATTGGCCGAGCGCACTGGCCGACACCTGCAGTTCACCGATCACCCGCCGCAGCTTGGCGGTAAAGGCGTTGAAGTGATGCGCGAGCTCGGTGACTTCATCCTTGCCGTGGGTATCGAGGCTGCGCGTCAGGTCGCTTTCGCCGCTGGCAATGTTGGCCATGGCGTTCACGGTTTCCTGCAGCGGGCGGACGATGCTGCGCGCGATCAGGATCACCAGCAGCGCCATGATCATGGCAATCGCCAAGCCGATGACCGAAGCCTTGATCATTTGGCCCTGGAATTCGGCCTGGACGTCGTCGACGTAAACCCCGGAGCCGAGTACCCAGCCCCACGGTTCGAACAGTTTGACGTAAGAAGTCTTGGCCACCGGCTCACTGGCGCCCGGTTTTGGCCAACGATAGTCGACCATGCCGGCGCCTTTGGCCTTGGCGATGGCAACCATTTCGTTGAACACCGCAAAACCGTCCGGATCGCGGATCGCCGAGAGGTTCTGGCCTTCCAGTTTCGGGTTGGTCGGGTGCATGACCATCACGGGCGTGAGGTCGTTGATCCAGAAATAATCGCTCTGGTCGTAACGCAAGCCACGAATCGCCGTCAGCGCCTGTTTCTGCGCGGCCTCTTTAGTCAGCGTGCCGGCGGTTGCGAGGTCGTGGTAATAGGTCAGCAGGCCGCTGGCGGTCTGCACCACGTGTTGGGTTTTCTGGGCTTTGGCATGGTAGAGATCGTCGTGGATCTGCTTGAGCATCAACACGCCCAAGGTCAGCAACATGACCACCGCCACAATCAAGATGAGCCACAAGCGTCGGCTGATCGACACACTGCGCAAGCTGTTCATAACGCTGTCACTCCGGATTCTTTTTCTTGTAATAAACGACCGCCAGCATCCAACCACGATTACGCGGGTGGGCATACGCGACCCAAGTCGTATAACGCGGCAGCGCTATTAAGGCTTGTCTGTTAGGATTTCGGCCCCGCGCGTGAAAACCTGAATCCAAATTGATATTTCACGGAATTTTGACCGTTTCGTGTGGATCCTGTGCGCGCGGAATCGGTACAGCCACAACCAGCTACGCTGATCGCAGTGAACGTAAAAAAATACTATCGGGGCATGCCAGCGCGCATCGCTCTTTGGGGGATTGATGGATCTTTGGACGGCCTTGCAGGCACTGATACTAGGAGTTGTAGAAGGGCTGACGGAGTTTTTGCCCATTTCCAGTACCGGACACCAGATCATTGTTGCCGACTTGCTCGAATTCGGCGGCGAACGGGCCATGGCGTTCAATATCATCATCCAGCTCGGCGCGATCCTCGCGGTGGTCTGGGAGTTTCGACGCAAGATTTTCGATGTGGTCATCGGTTTGCCGACCCAGCCGAGCGCACGTCGTTTCACCGCCAACCTGCTGATCGCGTTTCTGCCCGCGGTGGTGCTGGGCGTGATCTTTGCCGACCTGATCCACGAATACCTGTTCAACCCGATTACCGTCGCAGCCGCGCTGGTGGTGGGCGGCATCATCATGTTGTGGGCGGAGAAGCGTGAGCATGAAGTACATGCGGAAACGGTCGACGAGATCACCTGGAAAGACGCCTTGAAGGTCGGCTTCGCCCAGTGTCTGGCGATGATCCCCGGCACCTCGCGTTCCGGCTCGACGATCATTGGCGGCTTGCTGTTCGGCCTGTCGCGCAAGACCGCTACCGAGTTCTCGTTTTTTCTGGCCATGCCGACTATGGTCGGTGCAGCGGTTTACTCGGGCTACAAGTATCGCGACCTGTTTGTGCCAGCGGACTTCCCGGTGTTCGCCATCGGTTTCGTCACCGCGTTCATCTTCGCCATGATCGCCGTGCGCGGCTTGCTCAAGTTCATCGCCAGCCACAGCTATGCGGCGTTCGCCTGGTATCGGATTGTGTTTGGTCTGGTGATTCTGGCGACGTGGCAGTTTGGCTGGATCGATTGGGCGGCAGCCAAGCCATGAGTGATTCCCGCGCACGCCGGCCTGAAGGGCGACCTTCGGGCGGCAACCACATCCAGAACCTCAAGCTGAAACTGCTGGTTCTGCTGATCGTCTGCGCGTTGCCGCTGTTCGGCTCCGTTTCGATGTGGCTGCGCGGGATTTCGCTGGTGCCGCTGGCAGTCTATGGGGTTGTCAGCGTGCTGGCGTTCTTCATGTACTGGGCCGACAAGCGCAAGGCGCGCACCGATGCCTGGCGCACGCCGGAGAACATCCTGCATGCAGTGGAACTGGCTGGCGGCTGGCCGGGCGCGTTGATCGCCCAGCAGGTGTTCCGGCACAAGACGCGCAAGGTGTCGTTTCAGATTCTGTTCTGGGTGATTGTGGTGTTGCATCAGGTGTTCTGGATCGACCAGCTGTTTCTCGGCTCGAATCTGCTGGCGCTGTTCTGAATACACCGCAATTCCCTATGTAGGAGTGAGCCTGCTCGCGATAGCGGAGTGTCAGTCAAAGAAATTC
>NZ_JBSVXS010000153.1:0-10157 GCF_054070155.1 Pseudomonas sp. SDT291_1_S447 | reverse complement strand
AGGCAACTTCAATGGTGATTGACACACCGCTATCGCGAGCAGGCGAAGGCCTACAGGTACAGCATCTATATCCACAGGGAATTGCATGTCGTTCATCCAAGCCAACCTGATCCACCTGCTCGCCGCCGTCTGGTTTGTCATCTGTTGGGGCGGTTATACCCGTTATGCGTCCTGGAAGGGTCGCGACACCGCGTGCCTGGCCAGCGTGCTGCACCTGTACCGCGAAGACTGGATGCGCCGCATGCTGCTGCGCGACAACCGCATTGCCGATGCCAGCGTGATCGGCAACCTTGAGCGCAACGCTTCGTTCTTCGCCTCGAGCACGCTGATCATCCTCGCCGGTATTCTTACCGTGCTCGGTGCATCCGAACGGGCGGTGTCGTTGCTGGCAGACATCCCGATGGTGCAGCAGGCATCGCAGGGCATGTCGGAAATCAAGTTGCTGTGTCTGGCGATGGTGTTCGTCTATGCCTTCTTCACTTTCAGCTGGTGCATGCGTCAGTACAATTTTGCGGCGGTTTTGGTCGGCTCGGCGCCAATGATCGGTGAGCGACATGTTTCCGAACAGGAGCGCAAGGCGTTCGCTGCGCGGGCGGCACGGGTGATTTCGATGGCGGCTAACCAGTTCAACTTCGGGCTGCGCTCTTACTACTTCGGCATGACCATGCTGGCGTGGTTCGTCAGCCCGTGGTTGTTCATGCTGATGAGCGCCGGGGTGGTATTGGTCTTGTACCGCCGCGAGTTTCATTCCGACGTTCTCGATGTAATGGTCTATACCCCTACAGAGGCGCCCATCCCCGAGGCGAACAAAGAGGCTGCTTGATGAGTATTCCGTTCTGGTGTGTGTTTATCAGTGCACTGATGATCTATATCGCGCGTATGCCGGTGGGCAAAGCGATGAAAGAGCAGGGGGGGTACAACAATCACCTGCCGCGCCAGCAACAGGCGCAACTGACCGGTTACGGTGCGAGGGCGCTGGCGGCTCACCAGAACAGTATCGAAGCTTTCATCCTGTTCGCAGTCGGTGTGTTGATGGCGCACACCACGCAAACGGCAGGCTGGCTGATCGATACATTGGCGATCATCTTCGTGATCGCGCGGATCCTCTACTTGTGGTTCTATCTGGCCGATCTGCCCAAGCTGCGCAGTCTGGTATGGCTAGTTGGTTTAGTCTGTTCGCTGTTGCTGATGATTAGTCCGACTTTTAGAACTGTCTTGCTCTAAGTCGAGCGCGCCGCTAAATGGCAGGCAAAAGAAAACCCGCACTTGGCGGGTTTTCTTTTTCTGCAGCAAAAAGCAAATTATTGCTTCTTGGCAGCTTCTTCTTGTGCGGCCTGGTTCGATTCAGCCTGAGCTTTGGCAGCTTCGGCGTTTTCTTTCGCAGCGTCGTTCACTTTATCCTGAGCTTTGTTCATATCTTGCTGAGCTTGTTCAGCATGTTGGTTGGCATCTTGAGCTTTGTCCTCGGATTTTTTATCGCAGGCAGCGAGACCGAGGGAAGCGGTCAACATCAAGGCAATAGCAAAAGTCTTACGCATGGGGTGTTTCTCCTTATGGAAAATAACTACTGGCCTTAAGAACTCGGCGCTACAGGTTAAGTTCCTCATTTCTTTCAGATATATAAGTTTGTTTTTACACGGAACTTTTGCTGTTTTGCTTACTACTGGCAAAAGGCTCTAACGAGAGTAATTATCATATGGCCGAAAACCCCGTTTTTGAGCGTGCGACGCGATTTCTATCGGCGTTGCGTCACTGTCAGGTGCTGGGTTTACAGGTGCACAGCGCCTCAAGCGAAGGCCTGACAGTGATCCTGCCGTACAGCCCACAAATCGTCGGTAACCCGGAAACCGGGGTGATCCATGGCGGCGCGATTACGGCGTTGATGGACACCGCGTGTGGCATGTCGACGTTGTGCGTGCTGCCGGAATTCGAGGTCTGCCCGACCCTCGACCTGCGCATCGATTACATGCACGCCGCGGAGCCGAATAAAGCGGTGTATGGCTTCGCCCAGTGCTATCGCGTGACCACCGATGTGATCTTCGCCCGTGGCTTCGCTTACCAGGATGATCCCGAGCAGCCCATCGCCCATGTTGTCGGTACCTTCATGCGCATGGGCAAGGGCCTTAGAGGCACCAAAGGTTTCGGCGGCGCGATCAAGGGAGAAAGTCGGTGAGCAAAGACCTCAAGCAACAACTGCAACAGGCCCATGCGGAAGGCGACTATGCGCCGTTGCTGAAACTGATCCCGTACGCCGGTCTGATCGGCATTGAATGTTCGCGCGTTGGCGATGAACTGTTGTTCAAGCTGCCGGCGAACAAGGACAACATTGGTAACCCTTTATTGCCGGCCATCCACGGCGGGGTGATTGCCGGATTCATGGAGCTGGCTGCTGCCCTGCATCTGTTGATTTTCACCGGCGCGCCCGGCGTGCCGAAGATCATCGACTTCTCCCTCGATTACCTGCGCGCCGGGCAGTTTCGCGATACTTGGGCCAAGTGTCAGGTCTGCCGCCAGGGCCGGCGTGTTGCCAACGTTGCCATCACAGCCTGGCAAAGTACCGAAGGCGAACCGATCGCCACCGCTCGTGCACACTTCAAAATCGATGAGCCCTTGAAATCCTGAACAGCGCCCCAAACTCACAAGACAACCCGCCGCCGACCATTTCGGGTCGCGGCCACTGCCATCTGATTGGAGTTTGATGACCATGAGTGTGGAAACTCAAAAGGAAACCCTGGGCTTCCAGACCGAGGTAAAGCAGCTGCTGCACCTCATGATCCATTCGCTGTATTCCAACAAGGAAATTTTCCTTCGCGAATTGATCTCGAACGCCTCTGACGCTGTCGACAAGCTGCGCTTCGAAGCCCTGGCCAAGCCAGAGTTGCTCGAAGGTGGCGCTGATCTGAAAATCCGTGTGAGCTTCGACAAGGACGCCAAGACCGTCACCCTCGAAGACAACGGTATCGGCATGAACCGTGACGATGTGATCACCCACCTGGGGACCATCGCCAAATCCGGCACCGCTGATTTCATGAAAAATCTCTCGGGCGATCAGAAGAAAGATTCGCACCTGATCGGCCAGTTCGGTGTCGGCTTCTACTCTGCCTTCATCGTTGCCGACCAGGTTGATGTGTACTCCCGCCGCGCCGGCACTCCGGCCAGCGAAGGCGTGCACTGGTCGTCGAAAGGCGAGGGCGAGTTCGAAGTCGCCACCATCGAAAAACCGGAACGCGGCACCCGCATCGTCCTGCATCTGAAAGCAGCAGAAGACGAATTTGCTGATGGCTGGCGTCTGCGCAACATCATCAAGAAGTACTCCGACCACATTGCTTTGCCGATCGAGCTGCCAAAAGAAGCTGCAGCTGCCGAAGGTGAAGAGGTTCCGGCCGTTGAATGGGAAACCGTCAACCGCGCCAGCGCCCTGTGGACCCGTCCGCGCACTGAAGTGAAGGACGAGGAATACCAGGAGTTCTACAAGCACATCGCTCACGACTTTGAAAATCCGCTGGCCTGGAGCCACAACAAAGTCGAAGGCAAGCTTGAGTACAGCTCGCTGCTGTACGTGCCGGCTCGCGCACCGTTCGATCTGTACCAGCGTGAAGCGCCGAAAGGCCTGAAGCTTTACGTGCAACGCGTGTTCGTCATGGATCAGGCTGAGTCCTTCCTGCCGCTGTACCTGCGCTTCATCAAAGGCGTGGTCGATTCCAACGACCTGTCGCTGAACGTGTCGCGGGAAATTCTGCAGAAAGACCCGATCATCGATTCGATGAAGACCGCGCTGACCAAGCGCGTGCTCGACATGCTGGAAAAACTGGCGAAAAACGAGCCTGAGCAATACAAAGGCTTCTGGAAGAACTTCGGTCAGGTCATGAAAGAAGGCCCGGCAGAAGACTTCGCCAACAAAGAGAAAATTGCCGGTCTGTTGCGTTTCGCATCGACCCAAGGCGACGACGGCGAGCAGATCGTCGGTCTGGCTGACTACCTAGCCCGCGCCAAGGAAGGTCAGGACAAGATCTACTACCTCACCGGCGAAACCTACGCGCAGGTCAAGAACAGCCCGCACCTGGAAGTCTTCCGCAAGAAAGGCATCGAAGTGCTGCTGCTGACCGACCGTATCGACGAGTGGCTGATGAGCTACCTCAGCGAGTTCGATGGCAAGACCTTTGTCGACGTGGCACGCGGTGACCTCGATCTGGGCAACCTGGACTCGGAAGAGGACAAGAAAGCTGCAGAAGAAGTCGCCAAGTCCAAAGAAGGTCTGGTCGAGCGTCTGAAAACTGCGCTGGGCGAATCCGTGGCTGAAGTTCGGGTTTCCCATCGTCTGACCGATTCGCCGGCCATTCTGGCCATCGGCGAGCAGGATCTGGGTCTGCAAATGCGCCAGATCCTCGAAGCCAGCGGTCAGAAGGTTCCGGATTCGAAGCCGATCTTCGAATTCAACCCAAGCCACCCGCTGATCGAGAAGCTCGATGGCGAGCAGAGCGAAGAGCGTTTTGGCGACCTGTCGCACATCCTCTTCGACCAGGCTGCGCTGGCGGCGGGTGACAGCTTGAAAGATCCGGCCGCGTATGTGCGCCGTCTGAACAAGCTGCTGGTTGAACTGTCGGTTTAACCAAGTCGTAGAAAAACCCGCTTCGGCGGGTTTTTTCATTCTGGTGTTTAACCAATCAGGAGTCAGAAATGAGCCAAGTCACTGTACGTTCCGTGGTCTATCAGATTGACGGCCAGCCTTATGAAGGTCGTCTGGCGTTCGATGCCGAGCATAAGGGCGCGCGTCCGGGTTTGTTGATGGCGCCGAACTGGATGGGCGTCAGCGCCGGTGCAGAAGAGATCGCCAAGTCGGTGGCGGCCAAGGGCTACGTGGTGTTGATTGCTGACGTCTACGGTCAGGCGGTGCGTCCGCAGAATGCTGATCAGGCCGGCGCGGCGATGATGCCGTTGAAGGATGATCGCGCGCTGCTGCGCACGCGTATGCAGGCAGCGTTCGAGCAGTTGCAGAAGCAGGGCGAAGCGGCGGTGGATACTTCGAAGCTGGCGGTGTTTGGGTTCTGCTTTGGCGGTTGCTGTGCACTGGATCTGGCGCGCACTGGCGCGCCGGTGAAGGCCGCGGTGTCGTTCCACGGTACGCTGGATTCGCCGAACCCGGCGGATGCGCAGAACATCAAGGGCTCGGTGCTGGTGCTGCACGGTGCTGCCGACCCGTTGGTGCCGAAAGAGCAGTTGCCTGCGTTTGAAGATGAGATGAATGCGGCGAATGTGGATTGGCAGTTGCTGAGCTATGGCGGTGCGGTGCACTCGTTTACTGACCCGCATGCGAATGTGCCGGGCAAGATGATGTACGACGCGAAAACCGCCAAGCGCGCGTTCAAGTCGATGCATGATTTGCTGGATGAAGTGTTCAAGGGCTGAAAGCCTGAAAAGCAAAAGCCCCTCACCCTAACCCTCTCCCGGAGGGAGAGGGGACTGATTGGGGGATGCTCAGGTATTACGCCGACCTGAAAGTGCCCGGGGTGAATCCATAATCACCAAGATTTTTCAGGTCGATGTATGACGCCAGACACCTCGGTCGGCTCCCTCTCCCTCTGGGCGGTCCGACGTTTCGGGAGGGCTGGGGTGAGGGTAGCTTTTCAGCGCGGCAACTCGATCCGCTCAACTTCCCCCGGCACCGTCGGCCATTCCCCGGCCGTCCATTTACGCCGTGCCTCATCAATCGCCGCCGGATCGCTCGCAACAAAATTCCAGTTGATCCGCCGAGGCCCGTCCAATGGCGCGCCGCCAAATACCACCGCGTGCACATCGCTCTCGGCAAACAGGCTCATCTCTTCCCCGGCCGGCAGCACCACCAGCGCATGCGGCTCGATCGCCTCGCCATTCAGTTGCGCATCCCCACTCAGCACATAAACCGCCCGCTCTTCATGCTCGGTCGGAATCAGCAAAGTGGTCGCGGTCTGCATCTGCACTTCCGCATACAACGTAGGAGAAAGCACCGGCACCGGCGATTCCAGGCAAAAGCCTGACCCGGCAATCATGCGGATCTGTACGCCAAGGTTATCGCTGAACGGCAAGGTTGCCGCCGGGTGATGACTGTAATGCCCCGGGCCTTGCTCGTGATCTTTGGGCGAAGCCAGCCAGATCTGCAAGCCGTGCATGGTGAAGCTCTGGTCCCACAACGGCTCAGGGGTGCGTTCAACGTGCGCAATCGCGCTGCCAGCGGTCATCCAGCTGACATCGCCAGCGCCAACAACCTGATCC
Source organism: Pseudomonas sp. SDT291_1_S447 (assembly GCF_054070155.1). Lineage (NCBI taxonomy): Bacteria > Pseudomonadati > Pseudomonadota > Gammaproteobacteria > Pseudomonadales > Pseudomonadaceae > Pseudomonas > Pseudomonas sp. SDT291_1_S447. The sequence continues at coordinate 3,908 of NZ_JBSVXS010000153.1, read as the reverse complement.
GAGCCGAGGCTGTCTTTGTGCTGAATCTGCCCTTCAAACAAATACGTGAGCGTCGACAGACCGATGTGCGGGTGCTGCCGGATGTTCATGCCTTTGCCCGTCGGATAAACCGTCTCGAGCATGTGATCAAAAAACACGAACGGCCCGACGCTGCGGCATTTGGCTGACGGCAAGGGGCGCAGAATCGGCTGGCCTTCGACGTCTTCGGCGCGCGGGCGGATGATCAGAGGTGGCGTGTCCATGGTGCATTCCAGGCTGAGCGGGTGATGCCAGAAGCATAACCCGCCGCTGGCATGAGGAGGATTACTGGCTGTCGAAGCCCTGCGGTGCATGGGTTTCGATGGTCACGTCAGTGGTGGTCATCAGCTTGTGAATCGGGCAACGGTCAGCGACGCGCAGCAACTCCTCGCGCTGGGCGTCAGTGAGCACGCCTTTGAGGGTGAGGGTGACGTGCAGGACGTATTTGCCTTTTTGTTCTTCGCTGTTGTCACGTTTGACGTCGACACCAACGCCGGTCAGCGGGATGTCTTTCTTCTTCGCGTACATCTTCAAAGTCAGTGCTTTGCAGGCACCAAGGGCGGCGTCGAAGTAGTCGTGTGGCTCAGGTGCGGAGCCTTCGCCGCCGGCGGATTTCGGCACATCGGCAAATAATTCGTGGTCATCGATCTGTACAGTGTGACGAAAACCTTCGGCAGAGACGGTATTGACGGTAACAGTCATGGGAACCTCACAGGCAGTAGGAAAAGTCGTTCGATCAAACAAGACCTTGCAGTTATAGAGCATTCCCACCGGTACGCGTTCCACTTTCCTGCGGGGATGAACCCTTGTTGTCAGGGCGCGGTCTAGGCTATGCCTACTTGCCGGAGATTACTTGTGTCCCTGTATCGTTTGAGTCTTGCTTGTTTGTTGGTATTTGCCGGCAACGTCAGCGCCCGCGAATACACCTACAGCGATGCACACCTGCATTACGTGGATTTTTTCCAGGAAAGCGCGGGCATGGCGAAATTGCTGACGGCCATGCAGGACAATTCCATCGAGCATGTGATGATTTCCGGCATTCCGGTCGCGAAGAAGTGGCATGAGGACGAACCAAAGCGCCCGCGTTATTACGCCGGTGATGACGCCGATGCTTACTGGTATAGCGCGACTGATGTGATCGTTGCCGATGCGGTGCAGAAGCTGCCAGCCGAGAAGCGTCCCTACTTTCATCCGTTCCTCTCGGGCTTCAACCCCAACGACAAGAACTCCGCCGCGCACATCCAGCGCATGCTCGATCTGTACCCAGGGCTGTGGCAGGGCATCGGCGAGGTGTTCACCCGCCATGACGACCTCACAGCGCTGACGTCCGGCGATACGCCGCGTGCCAACAACGAAGCCATGACCAAGATCTATCACCTGGCCGCCGAGAACGATCTACCGGTGATGCTGCATTCCAACATCACTTCCAAGCGTGAGAAGAATCCGCTGTACCTGAAGGAAATCGAAGAGCCGCTGCGTAATCACCCACACACGCGATTCATTTGGGCTCACGCCGGCACCAGCGCTGAAATCCATCGGCATCAGACGCAACTGAGTTTCTTGCTGCCCACGCTGACGCGCATGCTTGAGGCGTATCCCAACCTGTTTATCGACTTGTCCTGGAGCATGCTCACGCCATACCTGCTAGACGAGCAGGGCACGCCGCGCGCGGAATGGCTGGCGCTGGTCGAGAAATACCCGGAGCGCTTCATGCTGGGTTCAGACGTAGTCGGGCGATTCAACAAACTCGGTGAGGAAATGCACAGCTTCAAGCCGTTCCTCGATGCATTGCCCGAGGACGTCGCGAAAAAAGTCGCTCGAGATAACTTCCTGGCGATCCTGCCGCGAACGGTGCTCAAGTCCGGCAAAACTGCGCTGAATCGTTAATGCCGACAGTTCGAACGATCAAGGCCTTTTGATATCGCCTTTTCGTCTTACGCAATTTTTCGCCGGGCCGATACCTTCTAAAGCAACCAGCTGCAGGGTTGATGCAGCGCTTTTGGAAGGAACCAGAGCAATGAGTATCCGTAGTCTCAATATTGCCCCGCGCGCCGGTCTGGGTTTTGGCTTGTTGGCGTTAATGGTATTTGCCCTGGGCGCGTTCGCCCTGCTGCAAATGTCGAACATGCGCGCCCAGTCCGACGAGGTCGACAACAATTGGCTGCCGAGCGTCATGGCCGTCGGTGAGATGAGTCAGGACATGCTGCGCCTGCGGGCGCTGACCATGCGGCTGTTGCTCAATCGTGATCCGCAGGCGCTCGAGCAGAACGTTGCCAAACTCAATGAATTGCGCGATGTGCTCAGTGAAGCCCAGCAGCGATATGACGTGCTGATTGTGTTACCTGAAGAGCGCAAGCTGTTCGACCGTTTCAAGGTTGCCGAGCATCAGTATCTGGAGCTTCAGGCGCAGGTCATGCAGTTGTCGGCGCAGAATCGGGTCGAGGAGGCCGCGACCATTCTCAACGGTCAGATGAGTCCCTTGGCCGACGAAATCGCAGTGCTTTTGCGCGAACTGGTTGAGCTGAATAAACACAATGCCAATCTCGCCACCGAAGCAGCGCGGCTGGTGTTTACCAGTTCGCGGGTGTGGGTCGGGGTGATGATCGGCGTTACCGCGCTGATCACCATTGGCCTGGCCCTGCTGCTGACGCGCAGCATCGTGCTGCCGCTGGCGCAATCGCTGGGTGTCGCCGAGGTGGTGGCCGGTGGTGATCTGACTGGCGATATCAACATCAGTGGCAAGGACGAGCCGGCGCGACTGCTGCACGCGCTCAAGAGCATGCAACACAACCTGCGTGACACGATTCGGCAAATCTCCGAGTCCTCCAGCCAATTGGCCTCGGCCTCGGAAGAGCTGAGTTGCGTCACGGAAGACGCTACGCGCGGGTTGCATCAGCAGAGTCTGGAAATCGAACAGGCGGCCACGGCGGTCAATCAGATGACGGCTGCGGTGGAGGAGGTGGCGAGCAATGCGGTGGCAACGTCAGAAGCGTCGCGGGAATCCGATCGTATTGCCCAGCATGGCCGCGAGCAGGTGCATCAAACGGTGTTGTCAATCGAGTCGCTGGCCGATGATGTGACAGCCAATGCGAGCCAGGTGGAAGATCTGGCGCAGAAGGTCTACAGCATCAGCAAAGTGCTGGATGTGATTCGTTCGATCGCTGAACAGACCAATTTGCTCGCTTTGAATGCTGCGATTGAGGCCGCGCGCGCCGGTGATGCCGGGCGCGGGTTTGCAGTGGTGGCAGACGAGGTGCGGGCATTGGCGCATCGCACGCAGCAGTCGACCCAGGAAATCGAGCAGATGATCGGCGGGATTCAGCAGGGCACTGATTCGGCGGTCAGTTCGATGCAGCAAAGCAATGTACGGGCGCGTTCGACGCTCGAGTTGGCCAAGGCGGCCGGGACTGCACTGGAAGAGATCGCCTCGGCGTTCACGCTGATCAACGAACGCAACCTGGTGATCGCCAGTGCCTCGGAGGAGCAGGCGGCGGTGGCGCGGGAGGTGGATCGCAATCTGATGAACATTCGTGATCTGGCGATGCAGACCTCGGCGGGGGCCAATCAGACCAGTGCGGCGAGTCAGGAACTGTCGCGGTTGGCGGTGGATTTGAACAGCATGGTGGCGAAGTTTTCGGTTTGAGTTTCGCCTTCAAAAGCCCCTCACCCTAACCCTCTCCCAAGGGGAGAGGGGACTGACCGTGAGAGATTGGCGAGTTACACCGACCTGATCTTGCTTTGGCGAATCCCTAATCGACTCGATCTTGCAGGTCGATGCACAGCACCAGACATCTCGGTCAGCTCCCTCTCCCATTGGGAGAGGAGACTGAGCGTGGGGGATTAAAGAGTTACGCCGACCTGAGTGTTCTTTGGTGAATCCATAATCGACT
>NZ_JBSVXS010000152.1:0-10328 GCF_054070155.1 Pseudomonas sp. SDT291_1_S447 | reverse complement strand
GCACTCCGCTATCGCGAGCAGGCTCACTCCTAAAGGGATTGGTGGGCCTTAGATAAGGCTTTCTTGTAGATGGCTACGCAGCGCCTGCAACTCTGCTTGCAGGTGTTGCAGGCGTTCCAGAGAAAAGCCGCTGGCGCCGAGGATGCATTGCGGGACGGTCTGGGCTTTTTCTTTCAATACGCGGCCTTGCTCGGTCAGCTCGACAATCACCACGCGCTCATCCTCACGGCTGCGCGTGCGACTCAGTAGGCCCTCAGCCTCCAGCCGTTTGAGCAGCGGAGTCAGCGAGCCGGGATCGGTCAGCAACCGCGAGCTGATTTCTCCGACGGTCAAACCATCCTTCTCCCACAGCACCATCATCGCCAGGTACTGCGGGTAGGTCAGATTCAAGGCTTGCAGCAGCGGCTTGTAGACCTTGGTCATCATCAGCGAAGTGGAGTGCAGGGCGAAGCACGCCTGATTGTCGAGGAGCAGGTCGTCGCAGGTGTCGCGTTCGGAAGTCATGTCAAAGCCTTGTTCGATGATGGGCATGAATCTAGCGCTCGAATCTTTAATGCGCCAGATAATTCTCCGTGTTTAATGCCTGCCCAGATCTCGCTGCAACGCCAGATCCCATGGCGGCACCGGACTGAAGCGGGTCTTGAGATATTCAAGCAACAAGCGGCTGCGCGAGTTGGTTTGTTGCTCCATGCGCAGCGCGTAGATGCCGGTGGACTCCGGTTTCGGCAGGCCGTTTTCGCAGAACAGCGGCAGCAATTCGCCGCGCAGCAGGTATTCGCTGGCCAGCCATGTCGGCAGGTGCGCGATGCCCAAGCCAGCCAAGGCGCCGCAGACCAGGGCCTCGGCATTGTTGGCGCTCATGCGGATGCGCGCCGGACGGTGCAATTGCATCTGCCCGTCCTGTTCGAAGCGCCAGGCGAAGGGTGGGGCGAGGCCTTCCCAGTCCAGGCCATCATGTTCATGCAACTGCGCGGGCGTGTTTGGCATGCCTCGGCGCTGCAGATAATCGGCGCTGGCGCAGGCAATGCGCACCATGCTCGCCAGCGGTGTGGCCACCAGTCGCGTATCCGCCATCTGCCCGGCCCGCAGCACCAGATCGACTTTGCCCAGGTTCGAGCCGCCCATGTCGACGAAACTGTCGATCAGATGCAGTTGCACATCGAGCCCCGGGTAGAGGACGAGAAAGTCAGCAATCACCGGCGCCAGATGTCGGCGCCCGAACGCGGCGGGGGCATCGATGCGGATCAAGCCTTCCGGCGCACTGCTCAGGGACACAGCTTCGGCGCGGGCCAGTTGCAATTCGGCGACTATCCGCCGCGCGCGTTCGGCAAACGCCAGGCCTGCCGGCGTTGCTCGCACGGCATGGGTGCTACGGACAAACAACTGGCTGCCAACGGCGTTTTCCAGGCTGTCGATTCGTCGAGCGACGGCCGAAGGTGTCAGCGGATGGCGGCGCGAAGCGGCAGAAAAACTGCCGCTCTCCAGCACGTCGAGAAACAACCCGAGTTGGTCGGTCAATTGATTGGGATTCATATCGGTTCAATGCTTGTGCGAAATCGGCATAGCCATTGTGCGTTGCTGTGCGTTTCCCCGCCAGCCGTGACTGCGTAGGATGAATCGCCTGACGTGAGAGGAATTTGCTGTGATGGAGTTTGTGTTGTACCTGCTGTTCGGCGCCGCCCTTGGCACACTTGGCGGCATCTTCGGCATCGGCGGCGGTTTGATTGCTATTCCGTTGCTCGGTGTGTGGTTTGGCCTTGATCAACAGATCGCCCAAGGCACCGCACTGGTGATGGTCGTGCCGAACGTGATGCTGGCGCTGTGGCGTTATCACCAGCGCAATCGCATCGAACTGCGGCATGCGTTGCCCTTGGCGGTGATGGGCTTCTGCTTTGCGTGGATAGGTTCGATCTGGGCGGTGGGTATCGATGCGCAAACCATGCGCATCGGATTTGTCGCGTTCCTGGTGGTGCTCTCGGCGTACAACCTGCTGAAGATGTTCGGCAAGCCACCCGCTGCGACGTCTGAAATGCGCTATTCCTGGCCGTGGCTTGGCGTGCTCGGCGCGGCGTCAGGGACCATGGGCGGTTTATTCGGTGTCGGCGGCGCGGTGGTGGCAACGCCGGTGCTGACCAGCCTCTTCGGCACCACGCAAGTCGTTGCTCAAGGTCTGTCGCTGGCGCTGGCGTTGCCAAGCACCGGCGTGACTCTGGTAACTTACGCGGTACACCACGAAGTCGACTGGATGATCGGTCTGCCACTGGCCATCGGCGGCCTAGCGAGCATCAGTTGGGGGGTGAAAGTCGCCCACGCCATGCCGGAAAAACTCCTGCGTGGGCTGTTCTGCGGTTTCCTGGTGCTGTGTGCGGTGATGCTCGCGTTTAAAGTTTGAAGCCTTCGACGATGTGCTCGGCCAGGCACTCGGTGATCGGCGACGGATTGTTCAGGTTGCGGATCAGCATGATGCTGGCCTCGGGCAGCAGCGGCAGATCCTCGGCGGCGCCAAGAATGCGCATGTCCGGGGTGATCAGGCTTTCCAGTTGCGCGGTGATTGCCAGACCGGCACTGACCACCGCCATCAATGCCGAAAGGCTGGTGCTGTTGTAAGCGATGCGGTAATCGCGGCCCATCGCATCGAGCGCATTACACGCCCACAAGCGGCAGAAACAATCACTGTTGAACATCGCCAAGGGCAGCGGCGTCTGTTCGTGGGCGCTGAAGTTCTGCGCCTCGGCCCAGACGAAACGCTCCTTGCGCAACAACTGGCCGATCTCGTTGCCCGGTTCGCGGGTGACAATCGACAAGTCCAGGTCGGTGCGTTGCAGCAGTTGTTTGGTCGACTCGCAATGCACTTCGATCTGGATCAACGGATAGAACTGCGCGAACCGCGACAGAATTCCCGGCAGAAAACGCATCACGTAATCGTCAGGCGTGCCGATGCGCACCGTGCCGACCATGTGCGGCTCGCGCAAGGTGTTGAACACTTCACTGTGCAATTTGAGGATGCGCCGCGCGTAACCGAGCAACACCTGGCCTTCAGCGGTGAGGCGCACCTGACGGCCGTCACGCTCGAACAACTGTCGCTGCAAGACGTCTTCTTCCAGACGCTTCATCTGCATGCTCACCGCCGATTGTGTGCGGTTGACCATTTCGCCGGCGCGGGTGAAGCCGCCCTGATCGGCAATCGCGACAAAGGTGCGCAACACATCGGTATCGATACTGGGGTAGGCCGACAATTGATGAATCTCCGTGATGCATGCCATCAGAAACATTCGTTGGATTGATCTTAGCGCCGGCGTGAGACTTGAGCCATCCACAAAGGAGGCAACACGATGAAAGGTCAAAGAGAGTATGTAGACGAAGCAAAATTTTCCGGCCACGGCCATATCGTTTCCGACCTGCTGCACAAGTTTAGCCGCTGGTACGAACTGCACCGTGAACGCGAGTTGCTCGCCAGTCTGAGCGACGAAGCGTTGAAGGACATCGGCGTCAGTCGTGCCGACGTTGAACACGAAGCCGTGCGGCCGTTCTGGGATGACCCGATGCATAAGTGATGAACCCAGTGCTACACAAACCCTCTTCCGGTGAGGTAGGTTGCGAGCAGACAAGGAGATGCTCATGCCCGCGACTCTGGCCTTTTCCCTCAAACAGGCGCGACGACTGGCGCTGGCAGCCCAAGGCTTCAACGGGCGCCAGCCGCCGACTGTCAAAGCCGCTCACGTCAACCGGCTGATCGAACGGCTGGGTCTGCTGCAAATCGACTCCGTCAATGCCGTGGTGCGCTCGCACTACCTGCCGCTGTTTTCCCGTCTTGGTTCCTACTCTTCCGATCTGCTCGACCAGGCTGCCTGGAGTTCGGGGCGACGTCGTACGCTGTTTGAATACTGGGGGCATGAAGCGTCGCTGCTGCCGTTGTCTATGTATCCGTTGATGGCTTGGCGGATGCAGCGGGCCAGGCGCGGCGAGGATATCTATCAGCAACTGGCCAGATTCGGTCGCGAGCAGCAGGACGTTGTTCGCCGGGTGTTGAGTTCGGTTGAAGAGCAGGGCGCGTTGGGCGCTGGCAGCTTGTCGACCCGCGAAGACAAGGCCGGGCCATGGTGGGACTGGAGCGCGGAAAAGCATGCGCTGGAATGGTTGTTCGCAGCGGGTGAAGTGACGGTAGCGGGGCGGCGTGGTTTTGAGCGTTTGTATGATTTGCCGGAGCGGGTGATTCCCTCTTCAATTCTGCAGCAAGCATTGCCTGATGAGGCTGAGGCGCAGCGTGGGTTGCTGTTGCACGCGGCACAGGCCTTGGGTGTCGGTACTGAAAAAGACCTTCGTGATTACTTTCGGCTGAACCCGGCGGATGCCCGTCCACGTCTGGCGGAACTGGTCGAAGCCGGGCAACTGCAGCTGTGCGAGGTCGCCGGCTGGCGGCAGATCGCCTATTGCCTGGCGGAGCCGAAAGTCCCGCGCAAGGTCGTTGCCAGTGCGCTGTTGTCGCCCTTCGATTCTTTGATCTGGGAGCGCAGTCGCACCGAGCGCTTGTTCGACTTTCGCTATCGGCTGGAGATTTACACGCCGCAGGACAAACGGGTTTACGGCTATTACGTGTTGCCGTTTTTGCACAACGAGCGGATTGCCGCGCGGGTTGATCTGCGTGCCGAGCGGGCGTCGGGGCAGTTGGCGGTGCATGCGGTGCACGAGGAAGAGCCGGGACTGGATGAAGGAGGGATGTTGGCGCTGGCTGCTAATTTGCGGCAGATGGCGGACTGGTTGGGGCTTGATCGGGTGCAGCTCAATTGTCAGCGTGAGAGTGCGGCGCGGTTGCGGGTGGCATTGGCACAGATTGGGGGCGACTGAACCGGCCTCTTCGCGAGCAGGCTCGCTCCCACATGGGTTTTGTATACGACACAAATCCCCTGTGGGAGCTAGCCTGCTAGCGATTTCAGGCGACGCGGTCTAGCGGCGAACCTGCTTGAGGGTTTCAGCAATCAAAAACGCCAACTCCAGAGACTGATCAGCATTCATCCGCGGATCGCAATGGGTGTGATAGCGATCTGACAAGCCATCTTCTGTAATCGGCCGCGCACCACCGATGCACTCGGTGACATTCTGCCCGGTCATCTCGATGTGAATGCCGCCGGCATAGCTGCCTTCCGCCTCGTGCACCTGGAAGAACTGCTTCACCTCGCCAAGGATCTGCGCAAAGTCGCGGGTCTTGTAGCCGCTGCTGGCCTTGATGGTGTTGCCGTGCATCGGGTCAGAGCTCCACAGCACTTGCTTGCCTTCACGCTGCACCGCGCGGATCAGCGCTGGCAGGTGATCGCCGACCTTGTTAGCTCCCATCCGCGCGATAAGGTTGAGGCGGCCCGGATCGTTGTCCGGGTTGAGCACATCGATCAGGCGGATCAGGTCGTCGGGGTTCATGCTTGGGCCGACCTTCACGCCTATCGGGTTGTTCACGCCACGGAGGAATTCAACGTGCGCGCCGTCGAGCTGACGGGTGCGGTCGCCGATCCACAGCATGTGCGCCGAGCAATCGTAGTAATCGTTGGTCAGGCTGTCGCGGCGCACGAAGGCTTCTTCGTAATTGAGCAGCAACGCTTCGTGGGCGGTGAAGAAACTGGTTTCGCGCAGTTGCGGCGAGCTGTCCATGCCACAGGCGCGCATGAATGCCAGGGTTTCATCGATGCGGTCGGCGAGGTGGCTGTACTTCTCGGCCAGCGCCGAGTTGGCGATGAAATCGAGATTCCACTTGTGCACCTGATGCAGATCGGCAAAGCCGCCCTGAGCAAACGCACGCAGCAGATTCAGCGTGGCGGTGGACTGGTGATAGGACTGCAGCAGACGCTCTGGATCCGGCACGCGGCTTTTCTCGTCGAAACCGATGCCGTTGACGATGTCGCCGCGATAAGCCGGCAGCGTCACGCCGTCGATGGTCTCGTCATTGGCCGAGCGCGGCTTGGCGAACTGACCGGCCATGCGCCCGACCTTGACCACCGGGCAACCGGCGGCGAAGGTCATGACGATCGCCATTTGCAGCAACACTTTAAAGGTGTCGCGAATTTTTGCCGCAGAGAACTCGGCGAAGCTTTCCGCACAATCGCCGCCCTGCAGCAGGAATGCCCGGCCCTGGGTGACTTCGGCAAACTGCCGGCGCAGTTCGCGCGCCTCACCGGCAAACACCAGTGGCGGGTAACTGGCCAGGGTTTGCTCGACCTGGCGCAGGTGCGCGGCGTCGGGGTATTGCGGTTGTTGCTGGATCGGCAGGGCGCGCCAGCTGTCAGGGCTCCACGGTTGGCTCATCACGGTCTCTAGGGGTCTACGCACGGAAGGCCATGTTAGCAGCAATTAGTGCGTGACCTGCTGCTGCCCCATCACCGACAATCGCCGCTTTGCCACGGCGCCACAGCGGTGCCATCGCGTCACCGCGCCCGGTGACCATCAGGAGACGAAATGACTGAGGAGCGCGTCGAGCATCTGCTCGCCGAAGTACAGGATGAGTTCGGCGTGATTCGCGTGCTGGAAGTGGCTGACTACCGCTTTCTCGAGTTCGGCGATGCGATCGAGCAAAGCTGCGTGTTCACCGCCGACCCGAGCTGGCTCGAATACGATTACACCCGGGCGATGCTGATCGGCGCGTTGTGCCATGAGCAGCCGGAGAGTGCGCTGTTTCTCGGGCTCGGCGCTGGAACGCTGACTCAGGCCTGCCTCAAGTTTCTGCCGCTGGACGATGTCGAAGCCATTGAGCTGCGTCCGGATGTGCCGCGTCTGGCCATCGAATACCTTGGGCTGGATGATGATCCACGCCTGTACATTCGCGTCGGCGACGCCCTCGAACTGCTGCCGACTGCTGAGCCGGCTGATCTGATTTTTGTCGACCTGTACACCGATGTCGGGCCGGGTGTCGGGCATCTGGCCTGGAGTTTTCTCGGTGATTGCCAGAAACGTCTGAATCCGGGTGGCTGGCTGGTGATCAACCAGTGGGCCACCGATGATGGCAAGCCGTTGGGTGCGGCATTGTTGCGTGGGCTCTATCACCGGCATTACTGGGAGCTGCCGGTGAAGGAGGGCAATGTGATTCTGATTGTCCCGGCGGACCTCGATCAGGTGCTGGACATGCAGGCGCTGACTGCCCGGGCTGAAGCGCTGGCGCCGCGGTTGGGCTATTCGTTGCAGTCGTTGATCAACAGTATTCGCCCAGCCACCTGAGACATCTGTGATGGCCCCTTCGCGAGCAGGCTCGCTCCCACATTGGAATGCATTTCCCTGTGGGAGCGAGCCTGCTCGCGAAGAGGGTCGATAACCTGTGAAAATTTCAGATCCCTTTGAAAATGCCAGGACGCCGCTCCACCAGCGACCGCACCCCCTCCTTGGCATCCTCACTGGCCAACAACTTTTTCACCAGTGCTGGCAACGCCTGCGCCGCCGCGGTCTCACCCTCATACCGAGCCTGCCGCGCCGACATCAACGTCGCCTGCACCCCCAATGGCGCCTGCCGGGCAATCCGCTCGGCCAACTCAATCGCCCGTGGCAGCAAATCCTCACTGGCCATCACTTCCTGCACCAACCCCAAGTGCAACGCCTCGTGCGCATCGAACTCATCGCCGGTCAGCAACCAGCGCATCGCATTGCCCCATCCGGCGATCTGCTGAAAACGTAAAGTCGCGCCACCAAAAGGAAAGATCCCACGCTGAACTTCCATTTGCGCGAAACGGGTATTGCTCGCGCACAGGTTAATGTCGGCGGCCAGCATCAACTCGATACCAATGGTCAGGCAATAACCTTGCGCGGCGACAATCACCGGTTTGCTCACCCGTGGTCCGACGAAAACACCCCACGGGTCGCATCCGCCGGTCGGAACCTGCCAGCCTTCAGCGAGTGCGCCGCTGGCGCTGACCAGATCCAGACCAGCGGTAAAGTGCTCGCCGTGACCAAACACCACCGCCACCCGCGCTTCGCTGTCGGCCTCGAACTCGCCATAGGCCAGGCTGAGTTCATTGAGCAGGTCGAGGTCGAAAGCATTGCGCTTGGCCGCTCGATCCAGGCCAATCAGATGGACGTGACCACGACGTTCACGGCTGACGCGGCCGGGGCAGGGCTGATTCATGGCGAAATCCTCAGGCGGGAAGGGCGGGTGCAGCGGCGGTATGCCGCACATCGATGAATCGTTTAAGCGTCATCGCCCGCAGGGCCGGGCCTTTGAAAAATAGACCTTGGCGCGATTATCCGCAAAACCCCGTTACACAGCGGTGACACAGGTATTTTGACGATAAAAAAAGCTCCCTTTTTGGGCAAAATCCGGTATAGTGCGCGCCGGCCTTTAACCGGGCCGCGTTTAGGTAGCGCATTTCCCGAAGTCAGCTTCGGCTGCACGTCCGCATTGCGGGCTCTTCCCGGACGATTCTTTTTTTCATTCATTCGTTTTCGCAAATCCCCGCCGACAAAGCTGCCAGGGCGACTCTTGAGTCTCAACACGGCATGCGCAGCTTTGGAGCATGGGTCTTTGCGGATGCACTTAGAGGCAGACCCATGACCCAGGAAACCGGCGGATTCGCCGCTTTTAATCTTAACCCGAATATTCTTGCAGCCGTCGCAGCGACCGGCTACGAAGAGCCTTCGGCGATTCAGCAGCAATCGATCCCGATCATCATGGCCGGCCAGGACATGATTGGCCAGGCGCAAACCGGTACCGGTAAAACCGCCGCGTTCGCACTGCCTATCCTGCACCGCATCGATCCTGCCAAGCGCGAACCGCAAGCCCTGATCCTGGCGCCAACTCGTGAGTTGGCGCTGCAAGTAGCAACCGCTTTCGAAACCTACGCCAAGCAAATGCCGGGCGTTACCGTTGTGGCCGTTTACGGCGGCGCGCCTATGGGCCCACAACTGAAAGCAATCCGTAATGGCGCACAGATCGTTGTCGCCACTCCGGGCCGTCTGTGCGACCACCTGCGTCGTGACGAAAAAGTGCTGTCGACCGTGAACCACCTGGTTCTCGACGAAGCTGACGAAATGTTGAAACTGGGCTTCATGGATGACCTGGAAGTCATCTTCAAGGCTCTGCCAGCGACCCGTCAGACCGTTTTGTTCTCGGCGACCCTGCCGCAGTCGATCCGCGCCATTGCCGAACGCCACCTGCGCGATCCGCAACACGTGAAGATCCAGACCAAGACCCAGACCGTTACCGCGATCGAACAGGCTCACCTGTTGGTTCACGCTGACCAGAAGACTTCGGCCGTTCTCAGCTTGCTGGAAGTGGAAGACTTCGACGCTCTGATCATGTTCGTGCGCACCAAGCAAGCGACCCTGGATCTGGCCAGTGCCCTCGACGCCAAAGGCTACAAAGCCGCTGCGCTGAACGGTGACATCGCCCAGAACCAGCGTGAGCGCGTCATCGACTCGCTGAAAGATGGCCGTCTGGACATCGTTGTTGCGACCGACGTTGCTGCTCGTGGTCTGGACGTTCCGCGTATCACTCACGTGTTCAACGTTGACATGCCGTACGACCCGGAATCCTACGTTCACCGTATCGGCCGTACCGGCCGTGCCGGTCGCGAAGGTCGTGCACTGCTGCTGGTGACTCCACGTGAGCGCCGCATGCTGCAAGTGATCGAGCGTGTAACCGGTCAGAAAGTCGCTGAAGTTCGCCTGCCGGACGCTCAAGCTGTTCTCGATGCGCGCATCAAGAAACTGACCAACAGCCTGTCGCCGCTGGTTGCTGATGCCGAGTCGACTCACGGTGAGCTGCTCGATCGTCTGACTGCAGACATCGGTTGCACCCCGCGTGCCCTGGCTGCTGCGCTGCTGCGCAAAGCCACCAACGGTCAAGCGCTGAACCTGGCGGCGATCGAGAAGGAACGTCCACTGGTGCCGAACAACGCACCGCGTGGCGACCGTCCTGAGCGCACCGGTGATCGTCCTGATCGTGGTGACCGCGAGCGTCGCGCGCCAATGCCTCTGGGCGAAGGCCGTGCTCGTTGCCGTACCGCGCTGGGTGCGCGTGACGGTATCGCTGCGAAGAACCTGCTGGGCGCCATCCTCAACGAAGGCGGTCTGGCCCGTGAAGCGATCGGTCGCATCCAGGTGCGTGACAGCTTCAGCCTCGTCGAGCTGCCGGAAGATGGTCTGGACAAACTCCTGACCAAACTGAAGGACACTCGCGTTGCCGGTAAGCAGCTGAAACTGCGTCGCTATCGCGAAGATTGATCCGCCTCCGGGCTGATTGATCGCACATAAAAAATCCCCGACTGGTTCGGGGATTTTTTTTGCCTGCCTGAAAGATCAAAAGATCGCAGCCTTCGGCAGCTCCTACAGAGGGAACGCATTCCAAATGTAGGAGCTGC
>NZ_JBSVXS010000151.1:0-10502 GCF_054070155.1 Pseudomonas sp. SDT291_1_S447 | reverse complement strand
TGCCCGATGGCGGCCAGCGCAAGTATCGTTACGACGCACTGGGTCGGCAGATCACACGCCAGGAAGAATCCGGCGCCGTTACCCAATACCAGTGGGACGCCGCTAATCGCCTCGCCCAAGTCACACTGCCGGGCGGCGCAACCCGGGCGTTTACCTATAACGCCTATGGCAAAGTCACCGCCGAACGCGATGAACTAGGCCGCATTACCCGCTACGAGTACGCCGACAACCTGCATCTGGTCAGCCGCCGCATCAATCCCGACGGCAGCCAACTGCGCTATCGCTACGACAACTCGCGCCTGCTGCTGACTGAAATCGAAAACGAGCGCGGCGAGCATTACCACCTCGACTATTACGCCAATGGCCTGATCCAGCAGGAAACCGGCTTCGATGGTCGCCGCTCGGCTTACGAGTACGACCTCAACGGTCAACTGCTGAAGAAAACCGAGTTCGGTGACGATGGCAGTGAACTGGTCACTGAGTATCAGCGCGATGCTGCTGGTCGGCTGCTGGTGAAAACCTTGGCCGATGGCAAAGAAATCCATTACGGCTATGACGCTCTCGGCCGTTTGGTGAACGTCGACGACGGGAACTGGCCGCTCGCCTACGAATATGACCTGCAAAATCGCCTGATCACCGAACATCAAGGCTGGGGGACAACCCGTTACGAATACGACAGTGTCAGCCAGTTGAAACACTGCCGCCTGCCTGACGGCAGCAAACTCGACTACCGTCACCAACCCGGCGGGCAACTCAGCAGCATCGACCTCAATGGCTCACGCCTGACCTCTCACCAGTTCAGCGCCGGTCGCGAACAACAGCGCCAGCAAGGTCTGCTGCTCAGCCAATACCAGTACGACGAGCAAGGCCGCCTGCAAGCACACACCGTCGGCCAGCGAGACAAAAGCCTCTTCCAGCGTCGTTATAACTACGACGCCAATGGCAATCTCGCGGGTATCGATGACAGCCGCAAAGGCAACCGCAGCTATCACTACGACCCGCTCGACCGTCTGATCAGCGTACGCGGTGCCACACCGGAAAGCTTCGTCCATGATCCGGCAGGTAACCTGCTCGGCCAGAACAACGAAGGCACCACCAACCTCGCCAACGTAAAAGGCAACCGCTTGCTGATGCAGGGTGATCGTCACTACGAGTACGACGCGTACGGCAACCTGAGTCGTGAGCGTCGTGGGACCGAGCAGAAACTCGTCACCGAATACCGCTATGACTGCCAACATCGCTTGATCGGCGTCAGCCTGCCGGGCGGCAACACTGTGTCTTACACGTACGACGCCTTCGGCCGACGTATAGAAAAAACCGTCGACGGCTACACCACCGAGTTCCTGTGGCAAGGCGAAAGACTGATCGCGGAAAGCGCCGAAAACCGTTTCCGCAGCTACATCTACGAACCGGGCAGCTTCCGCCCATTGGCGATGCTCGATGGCGAAGGCCCACGTAAAGCCACGCCGTTCTATTACCAACTCGACCACCTCGGAACACCGCAGGAACTCACCGATTACAGCGGTGAGATCATGTGGTCGGCGAAGTACCGGGCCTACGGTAATCTCGCGGCGCTGGACGTCAGCGAGATCGATAACCCGTTGCGCTTTCAGGGTCAGTATTTCGACGTCGAAACGGGGCTGCATTACAACTGCCACCGCTACTACAATCCCGGAACCGGACGGTTTTTGACGCCGGATCCGATCAAGCTTGCTGGCGGATTGAATAGCTACCAGTACGTGCCGAATCCGACGGGGTGGGTGGACCCGTCAGGGTTAGCCAGTGGCCCGGTCACCTGCCCTCAACCGGTTGCCGGTGGCAAATGGGAATTCAATCCGAAAGTGGATCTGGATTGGAGAAAGGGTGCAGGTACTCCCCATGATCAAATGACCACCGGGCTGAACGAAGCATTCAAGAGAACGGGTGTACCCAGAGATGAATTTACACCGACCAAATGGGGAAAAAGTCAGGAAGGGAAGTCGTTCCCCACGGAATGGCGGGTGCTGACAGGAAAAAACAAAGGCGCTGAAGTCAACATAGATGATCCTCGGCTGGTTCCATCCAGCGACGGCCCGGCAGATCCTCACATTGGTTATCAGACACCTGGCAAACGAGGTGGAGGCGGGGCCGTTCGAGGACACATCATGCTTGATTTCGTGCCGGTTTCACGGGCAAGAATTGGAGACCCTCAATGAACTATCTGGCGGAAGAAATCGACTCGACCCTTGCAGAACATGCTCTGGAACACAGAAAACTTGGCAGTGAAGAACTCAACGAAATGATTTCAACTCTGCGAAACCATTTTTTTGATTCCGGAGCCAAGGCGCTAGACCCGGTACATCTGAAAAACCCTGAAAAGGCACATGATCCTGATTTCTGGCAAAAAGTGGATCAGTTAGAGGATCTTCACAAGCCGATTCTGATCGTTACGGACAACGAGGTTCATGCCTGGGAGTTGCACTCGACGAGCGATCTCAAGACTCTTTTTTCCGAAACGACCGGTTTTCCCTTCTGGATAACTGACATCAATCATGGCTACATCGCCTATATGGATGACCACGACTGCGTGCATTCACTCCACCGTCAAGCCATCCAGGCGGCGCCATAGCTCTAAAAGGGATACGTCACCATTGAACCGTGGCGTATCCCGGTGTGTAAAACGATGCAACGGACCTGTTTTGTCAGCAGGATCCGGATTCAGGCCAACTCCTGACGCACCTGCTTCTCCAACTCCACCTTCAACCCCGGCTCCAGCTTCAACTGCCGCGCCAGTTCATCCAGATAGCTCTTCTCCATGAAGTTCTCCTCATCCACCAGCATCACGCTGGCGATGTACATCTCCGCCGCCATCTCCGGAGTACTCGCGGCGCGGGCGACATCGGTCGGGTCGAGGGGTTTGTTGAGCTCGGCGTGCAGCCAGTGTTGCAGTTCCTGGTCGTTGTCGAGTTTGGTGAATTCGCCTTCGATCAGTTGGCGTTCACGATCATCAATGTGGCCGTCGGCCTTGGCGGCGGCGACCAGCGCTTTGAGAATGGCCTGACTGTGTTGCTCGGCTTGTGCCGGCGGCAAGCGGTCGAGGGTCTGCGGTTCGCGTTGTGGAGCGGTGCCTTTCTGCGCGTTGTAGTTGCCATAAGCCTTGTAAGCCAGCACACCTAGCGCCGCGAGGCCGCCGTAGATCGCGACCTTGCCGCCGACCTTGCGCACTTTCTTGTTACCGAGCAGCAAGCCCATCGCGCCAGCCGCTAACGCACCGCCACCTGCACCTGACAGCAGACTGCCGAGGCCACCGGAGCCTGAAGCGCCGCCGAGCAAGCCGCCCAAGCCGCCCAAGCCGCCGCCGGCCGATTTGTTCTGCGTTCCGCCAGCCTTGTTCTGCAACAGATCCTGGCCGGATTTGAGTAGTTGATCGAGCAATCCACGGGTGTTCATGTTCCGCCTCCAAACAGGGGTTATCCGGATCTATAAGGCCCTCAGCCTAGTTCGAAAGTGCCCCTGCCCGGACCGCGAGTGTGCTTCCAGATGTTGCTTGCCCTGCAGAAGTCCTTCGCAAAAATAGATATACACTCAGGCCAATCTATAAAAACCGCCCACTGGGTAGGCTCCCTCATGATGACCCTGCGTCAGATTCGTCACTTCATCGCCGTGGCCGAAACGGGCTCGATCTCCGCCGCCGCGCAAACCGCATTCATTTCCCAATCGACCCTGACCCTGGCGATCCAGCAACTGGAAGAGGAAATCGGCGTCAGCCTGTTCAGCCGCCATGCCAAGGGCATGACGCTGACCCATCAGGGGCATCAATTCCTACGCCAAGCGCACCTGATTCTCGCGACCGTGGACAACGCCAAACGCAGCCTTCAGCAAAGCACCGACCAGGTTGCCGGGCAGTTGATCGTCGGTGTGACCAGTCTGGTTGCCGGTTATTACCTGGCAGATTTGCTTACCCGGTTTCAACGTGCCTACCCCAACGTCGAAATCCGCGTGATGGAAGACGAGCGCCCTTACATCGAGCATTTGCTGGTCAGTGGCGAGATCGATGTCGGCGTGTTGATCCTTTCCAACCTGGAAGATCGCCACGCTTTGCAGACTGAAGTGCTGACCCACTCACCGCACCGTTTGTGGCTGCCGGCCCAGCATCCACTGCTGGAACACGACAGCATCAATCTCGCCGACGTCGCCCGCGAACCGTTGATTCAACTCAACGTCGATGAAATGGATCGCAACGCCCAGCGCTTCTGGCGCGGTTCCGGACTGCAACCGAAGATCACTCTGAGAACAGCGTCCACCGAAGCCGTGCGAAGTCTGGTCGCCGCCGGTTTGGGCGTGTCGATCCAGCCGGACATGACTTACCGCCCGTGGTCACTGGAAGGCGACATCATCGAAGCGCGGCCCATCGCCGACCTCAACCAGACCCTCGACGTCGGCCTGGCCTGGCGCCGTGGCACCGCGCGCCCGGCGCTGGTCGACCCATTCCTCACCGTGGCCCGCGAACAACCCCACGGCGGACGCAAGCCATCTATTTAATCGAATGCTGCCTTCAGTATTTAGAATTTGTCGACCTCGGAGCCGCGCACTAGTCTTGCTGCATCTATAAGACGGTCGGCTCCCCGGTTTCAGGGAGCAACAATGGCCACACAAGAAAAGAGATCGCGGAAAATGGCTGGCGCGCAGACCCCGATGTGTACCGCGTTGTTGATCGATGGCGAACTGGTCGCCGGGGAAGGTTTTGTCGAGCCGATTCTCAACCCGGCCACCGGTGAAATCCTTACGCACATCGCCGAAGCCAGCACCGAGCAAGTCGAAGCCGCCATCCTCGCCGCCCACCGCGCCTTCGCCGAATGGTCGCGCACCACGCCGCAGCAACGTTCGAATCTGCTGCTCGACATCGCCAACGCCGTGGAAAAACACGCCGATCACCTCGCCCGCCTCGAATCGCTGAACTGCGGCAAGCCGTTGCACCTGGCGCGTCAGGACGATCTGACCGCGACCGTCGATGTATTCCGCTTCTTCGCCGGCGCGGTGCGTTGCCAGACTGGTCAGTTGAGCGGCGAATACCTGCCGGGCTACACCAGCATGGTGCGGCGCGATCCGATTGGCGTGGTCGCCTCGATTGCACCGTGGAATTACCCGATCATGATGGCCGCGTGGAAAATCGCCCCGGCTCTCGCCGCCGGCAACACGCTGGTGTTCAAACCGTCCGAACACACACCGCTGTCGATCCTCGCCCTGGCGCCAGCGCTGGCCGAAATCCTTCCGCGCGGGGTGATCAATATCATCTGTGGCGGCGGCGAAGGCGTCGGCAGTCATTTGGTCGGCCACGGGAAAGTGCGCATGGTCTCGCTGACCGGCGATATCGTCACCGGACAGAAAATCCTCCAGGCCGCCGCGAAAACCCTGAAACGCACGCACCTCGAACTCGGTGGCAAAGCCCCGGTGATCGTCTGCAACGACGCCGACATCCAGGCCGTGGTCGAGGGCGTGCGCACCTACGGTTACTACAACGCCGGGCAGGACTGCACCGCCGCCTGCCGGATCTACGCGCAAGCCGGGATTCACGACAAATTGGTCGCCGAACTCGGCGCCGCCGTCAGCAGCCTGCGCTTCGCCGGCAAACGTGACGCTGACAACGAGATCGGGCCGCTGATCAGCACCCGCCAGCGTGACCGCGTCGCCAGTTTCGTCGAACGCGCCCTCGGTCAGCCGCACATTGAACGGGTGACTGGCGCGGCGGTGCATTCCGGCGCCGGTTTCTACTATCAACCGACGTTGCTCGCCGGTTGCAAACAGAGCGACGAAATCGTCCAGCGCGAAGTGTTCGGCCCGGTGGTCACCGTGACCCGTTTCGACGAACTCGCGCAGGCCGTCGACTGGGCCAACGACTCCGAATACGGCCTCGCCTCGTCGGTCTGGACACAGAATCTGGACAAGGCCATGCAGGTTGCCGCGCGCCTGCAATACGGCTGCACGTGGATCAACAGTCATTTCATGCTGGTCAGCGAAATGCCCCACGGTGGCCTGAAACGTTCGGGTTACGGCAAAGACTTATCCAGTGATTCGCTGCAGGACTACAGCGTGGTGCGGCACATCATGGCCCGCCACGGCCAGCATCTCTGACTACGCTAATAACAAGCCGTTAACGGCATGCTTCACCGCGTTCACAACTGCCCCGACCATAATTTAAAGAAGAGGGTTCAACCATGTTCGTGCACAAGACCGCATTGCTCAGTGCAATCACCACGGCCCTGCTGGCCAGCGCCAGCCTGCAAGCTGCCGAGCCGTTGAAGGCTGTCGGCGCTGGCGAAGGTCAGCTGGATATCGTTGCGTGGCCGGGTTACATCGAACGTGGCGAGAGCGACAAGGCTTACGACTGGGTCACCGGTTTCGAAAAAGAAACCGGCTGCAAGGTCAATGTGAAGACCGCCGCCACCTCGGACGAAATGGTCAGCCTGATGGCCAAGGGCGGTTACGACCTGGTCACCGCGTCGGGCGATGCGTCGCTGCGGTTGATCGTCGGCAAGCGTGTGCAACCGATCAACACCGCGCTGATCCCAAACTGGAACACCCTCGACCCGCGCCTGAAAGACGCGCCGTGGTACGTGGTCAACAACCTGACTTACGGCACCCCATACCAGTGGGGCCCGAATGTGTTGATGTACAACAGCAACGTATTCAAGACCGCGCCGAGCAGTTGGAGCGTGGTGTTCGCCGCGCAGAATCTGCCCGACGGCAAGCCGAACAAAGGCCGCGTGCAGGCTTACGACGGCCCGATTTATATCGCCGACGCGGCGCTGTATCTGAAATCGACCAAGCCTGAACTGGGCATCAAAGACCCGTACCAACTCACCGAAGATCAGTACAAAGCCGTGCTCGATCTGTTGCGCGCGCAGCAGCCGTTGATCCACCGCTACTGGCATGACACCACGGTGCAGATGAGCGACTTCAAAAACGAAGGCGTGGTGGCGTCGAGTGCCTGGCCGTATCAGGTCAACGGCCTGATGAACGAGAAGCAGCCGATTGCTTCGACCATTCCGAAAGAAGGCGCTACGGGTTGGGCTGATACCACCATGTTGCACGCCGAGGCCAAGCACCCGAACTGCGCGTACAAGTGGATGGACTGGTCGCTGAAGCCGAAAGTCCAGGGTGATGTGGCGGCGTGGTTTGGTTCGTTGCCGGCGGTGCCGGCGGCGTGCAAGGAGAGCGAATTGCTCGGCGCTGAAGGTTGCAAAACCAACGGCTTCGACCAGTTCGACAAGATCGCCTTCTGGAAAACCCCGCAGGCTGAAGGCGGCAAGTTTGTGCCGTACAGCCGCTGGACCCAGGACTACATCGCGATCATGGGTGGCCGTTAAGTCCGGGAACAACTCGGTCGAGCTCCCTTTCCCCCTCGCCCCCCTGGGGGAGAGGGCTGGGGTGAGGGGGTAGCTTTTGACCTTGCCCTTGATCTCAGAGCAACGGCCAATAAAGCCACCCTCACCTCCCGCCCTCTCCCGGAGGGAGAGGGAGCTAAAAGCAGATCGCATCTCGTCCGCCGAATGTGTGAGCCAAGCAAACCGCAAAACGATTCAGATTTTTCAGAAGTCCAGGCAGGGCCGCTGCGACGGCCTTCGCCTTTTTGGAGCACCGCACCATGACGCTTGCAGTCCAGTTCACCAACGTTTCCCGGCAATTCGGCGACGTAAAAGCCGTTGACCGGGTTTCCATCGATATCGAGGACGGCGAGTTCTTTTCCATGCTCGGCCCTTCCGGCTCGGGCAAAACCACCTGCTTGCGCCTGATCGCCGGGTTCGAACAACCGAGCGCCGGCTCGATCCGTATCCACGGCGCCGAAGCGGCCGGTTTGCCGCCGTATCAACGCGACGTCAACACGGTGTTTCAGGATTACGCGCTGTTCCCGCACATGAACGTCCTCGACAACGTCGCCTACGGTCTGAAGGTCAAAGGCGTCGGCAAAACCGAACGGCACAAGCGCGCCGAAGAAGCCTTGGACATGGTCGCCCTCGGCGGTTACGGCGCACGCAAACCGGTGCAATTGTCCGGCGGTCAGCGCCAGCGCGTGGCCCTCGCCCGCGCCTTGGTCAACCGTCCGCGCGTGCTGTTGCTCGATGAGCCTTTGGGTGCGCTCGATCTGAAACTACGCGAACAAATGCAGAGCGAACTGAAGAAGCTGCAACGCCAGCTCGGCATCACCTTCATCTTCGTCACCCACGATCAAACCGAAGCGCTGTCGATGTCCGATCGCGTCGCCGTATTCAACAAGGGCCGCATCGAACAGGTCGACACACCGCGCAATCTGTACATGAAACCGACCACCACATTCGTGGCTGAATTCGTCGGCACCTCGAACGTGATTCGCGGCGATCTGGCCCGCCAAATCAGCGGCCATCCGCAGCCGTTTTCGATCCGCCCAGAGCACGTGCGTTTTGCCGAAGGCCCACTGGCCAGTCACGAAATCGAAGTCAGCGGTCTGCTCCACGACATCCAGTACCAAGGCAGCGCCACCCGTTATGAATTGAAGCTGGAAAACGGCCAGACCCTGAGCATCAGCCACGCCAACAATCAGTGGATCGACAGCAGCGCGCAGCATCAGACCGGCCAGCGCCTGAGCGCGCGTTGGGCGCGGGAAGCGATGATTCCGTTGCACGACACCGTGGCGAGCGGGGTGTGACATGAACACGCTCGCGATGACTGCATCGCCGCCGTTGCGCCGGTTTTCCAACCTGCTCTACCGCAAGCCCAACCTGTACTTGTCGATGCTGCTGGTGCCGCCGCTGCTGTGGTTTGGCGCGATCTACCTCGGCTCGCTGCTGGTGCTGTTGTGGCAGGGTTTCTACACCTTCGACGACTTCACCATGGCGGTCACTCCGGACCTGACCCTGGCGAATTTTGCCGCACTGTTTCAGCCGTCGAACTTCGACATTATCCTGCGCACGTTGAGCATGGCCATCGTCGTGTCGATCGCCAGCGCCATCGTCGCGTTCCCGATTGCCTACTACATGGCGCGCTATACCACGGGCAAAACCAAGGCGTTTTTCTACATCGCGGTGATGATGCCGATGTGGGCCAGTTACATCGTCAAGGCGTATGCGTGGACGTTGCTGTTGGCCAAGGGCGGCGTGGCGCAATGGTTTGTGCAGCACCTTGGATTGGAGCCGGTGTTGCAGTTCATTCTGGGGATTCCCGGCGTCGGTGGCAGCACCTTGTCGACCTCGCATCTGGGGCGGTTCATGGTGTTTGTCTATATCTGGCTGCCGTTCATGATCCTGCCGATTCAGGCGTCGCTGGAACGTCTGCCGCCATCGCTGTTGCAGGCCTCCGCTGACCTTGGCGCCAAGCCGCGTCAGACCTTTATGCAGGTGATTTTGCCGCTGTCGATTCCGGGCATCGCGGCGGGTTCGATCTTCACGTTTTCGCTGACCTTGGGTGATTTCATCGTGCCGCAACTGGTCGGGCCGCCGGGCTACTTCGTCGGCAGCATGGTGTACGCGCAGCAAGGTGCGATCGGCAATATGCCGATGGCCGCCGCGTTTACGTTGGTGCCGATTGTGTTGATCGCGGTTTACCTGTCCATCGTCAAACGACTGGGGGCTTTCGATGCGCTCTAATTCAGAAAAGCAGGGGGAGAAAGCCTCTCTAAGCCTGAAAATCGCAGCCTGGGGCGGGTTGGTGTTTCTGCACTTCCCGATACTGATAATCTTCCTCTATGCCTTCAACACCGAAGAAGCCGCGTTCAGTTTTCCGCCGAAGGGCTTCACGTTGCACTGGTTCAGCGTGGCGTTTTCGCGACCGGATGTACTGGAGTCGATCAAGCTTTCATTGCAGATCGCAGCTATCGCCACGTTGATTGCGATGGTGCTCGGCACCTTGGCTTCGGCAGCGTTGTACCGCCGGGATTTCTTCGGCAAACAAGGCATTTCACTGATGCTGATTTTGCCGATTGCGCTGCCGGGGATCATTACCGGGATCGCGCTGCTGGCGACGTTTAAAACGCTGGGGATCGAGCCGGGGATGTTCACCATCATCGTCGGCCACGCGACCTTCTGCGTGGTGATCGTCTACAACAACGTCATCGCCCGCCTGCGCCGTACTTCGCACAGTTTGATCGAGGCCTCAATGGACCTCGGCGCCGATGGCTGGCAGACCTTTCGCTACATCATCCTGCCCAACCTCGGCTCGGCGTTGCTGGCCGGCGGCATGTTGGCGTTTGCGCTGTCGTTCGACGAAATCATCGTCACTACGTTTACCGCCGGGCATGAGCGCACGTTGCCGTTGTGGCTGCTCAATCAACTGAGCCGGCCACGGGATGTGCCGGTGACCAACGTCGTCGCGATGCTGGTGATGATGGTGACCATGTTGCCGATTCTCGGCGCGTACTACCTGACGCGTGGTGGCGAGAGTGTCGCCGGTAGCGGCGGCAAATAACCGAATAACTGAAGAAACCGAATCCCGTGTAGGAGCTGCCGAAGGCTGCGATCTTTTGATCTTGATCTTCAAAGCAACATCAAAAG
>NZ_JBSVXS010000150.1:0-10506 GCF_054070155.1 Pseudomonas sp. SDT291_1_S447 | reverse complement strand
CCAGTGACGCGGAGCGTCACGGGCTGCATTCCCACGCAGAGCGTGGGAACGATCAATCGGCCGCTAATCGCGGATCAGTTCCCAAGCCTCTTCCATCGGCAGCGGTTGCTTCATGCGCTCGGTGAGTAACGCCATCGCTCTTTCTTTCTCGCAAGCCACGGCGGCAACTACCATACCGTTTCTACCGAACAGACCAATAAATGGCGGATGTTCAGGCTCGCCGAGAAACTCCACCTCATCCCAATGCTCGGCGTGGCCGAGGTAGTCGTAATTCTTGCCAAAGTGCCAGGTCCAGAAAAACGGCACGTCGAGGTAATGTTCGTCGCCACCGAGCATATTGGCAGCGGCGATACGCGCGTGTTGCTGAGCCAGGCGCCAGTGCTCGATGCGTTGCAACTGGCCGTGGAGCGGAAACGTAGCGATATCGCCGATGGCCCACAGATTTTCGCTCACACGCAGTCCGTCATCGACGCGCAATGACTGATCCTTTTCCCTCAGCAGTGACGCGAAAGCTTCGGTGGCCGGGTGCACGCCGACCCCGGCCAGCACCAGATCCGCCGAAAGACGCAGGCCATTGTCCAGCAATACGGCCTCGACTATGCCATCGCCGATGATTTCGGTGGCTGCGTGCTCAGTGATGAATTTCACCCCGTTCTTTTCGTGCAGCGCGCGAATCGTTTTGCCCACGGCTTCGCCGAACTGGGCAGCGAAAGGAATCGCGTGGCGAGCCAGCACCGTGACGTCGAGGCCATACTGGCGCAGGGCCGAGGCGCACTCGAGGGCGATGAAACTGTCGCCGATGATCACCGCGCGGTGCTCGGGTTTGGCGGCATTCATTATTTGCTCTGCCTGGGATTTTGAGCGCAGGACGAAGACCTGCGGTAGGTCGGCGCCGGGCAATTCCAATGGATTGGGTTCACCGCCGGTGGCGAGCACGGCCGCGTCATAGCGCAGGGACTGACCGTCATTCAGATGCAGCGTCTGGTTTGCATCATCCAGCGAGGTGATTTGGTTTTCCAGCCGCTCGATGCGCTGCTCTTTATAGAAGGTTTCATCTCGCAGCGGCGGCGTTTCCTCGGGTGGCATTTCCCCGGCGAGGACAAATTTGCTCAGCACCGTACGGTCGTAACTGGCATCGGCCTCGCGGTCAATCATCACGATCCGGCCACCAAAGCCCTTTTCCCGCAGCGCCGCTGCACACGCGGTGCCTGCCGCTCCGGCGCCGACGATCACGAACGTGCGCGAATCATCGGCCGGTGGCGTATGCGCGTCGGGCAACGGTTGTTCATCGACCCAAACGTCATCGCCGCGCAGCTCCAGTGGATACCGCTTGAGGCTGTCGAGCGCTGGCGGCTCACATAGTGCGCCGTCCTCCGCGCGAAACGCAGCCTTGTGCCACGGGCAGATCAGGCGTCCGTGACACAATGCACCGTCAGCCAGCGGTGCCCCGGCATGTGGGCATTCCCCTTGAAAGGCGCGTAGCTGCTCTCCGACGCGCAGCAGCACAATCTTGCAGTCGCCGATTTCAACTTGCAGGCCACGGTCTTCAGGGACATCGGCGATACGGGCGACACGGTGCAGGGACATGATCGGCTTCCTCGCGGGCATTTCTCTTGTGAGTTTGCGCCGCAGGGCGAGGTTCAGCCATTTGCCACTGCCACGGCACGAACGGTACGGCTATAGTTTGCAGGCCGACGACGGCCCCACTGCACAAGGTGCTCCCGGAATGACCCGATTGACCTCTCTCAACCCCTGGCTGGCGGCCATTGCCGTCACCCTTTGCGTGCAGTTTTCGGCGCAGGCCCAGGAGCGTTTCACCCTGAGCATTCCGGGTGTTTCCGATAACCGCCTGTTCACCTCGGCAGCCGCCAGCGATGCGCCCGGTTGTGGCGGCAAGAACCAGTCGCCGGCCCTGAGCTGGAACGCAGGGCCTGCCGGCACCCAGAGTTATGCGATCGTAATGCACGACCCGGACGGCCAGAAAGGCCTGGGCGTCGATCACTGGATTCATTACGGCATCAAAGCCACCACGCACCAGATCGCGGCGGGCGTCGGCGCCAAATCCGCGTTCGAGGGTGTCGGCGGCACCAACAGCAAGGGCAACACCCATTACATGGGGCCGTGCCCGCCCGTGGGCGACAGTGCGCACCACTACATCATCCAGATCTACGCGCTGGATCTGGCGCCGGATGCCTTGCCGGCCGGTCTGACCCGTGCCGAGCTGATGGAAAAAATCAAAGGCCACGTTTTGCGTAACAGCAGTGCGGTGCGGCGTTATCACCGCTGAAAATATTTTCAGTGGCGTTTAACCCGAACTGAAAGGGCTGCCCGTCTCAGTGGATGAATGATCAATTTCATCCCGAGGTCAGCCCCCATGTCTCTTGCTCTTTTGCGTCCTGTTGCGGTTGCTGTGCTGCTGGCGCTCGCCGGTTGCGGTGCTTCGTCCACACCCGATTCCGCTGCTGTGCCAGCGCCGGCGCAGCCTGAGGTGCTGGTTCAGCAGGAAGCGGTCATGGCTGACACCTCAATGGCCAAGCGCGCGCTGTACAGGATGCCCAATGCGGGCAGTGCGCCGATGCCGTTGAGTGAAAGTTATCCACAGGGCTATCGCGATACGCAGCGCGAGCAGTATCAAGCGTTGGCCGCTAACCCAATCCACAGCGTCGCCGAGACGCCGGTTTCAACGTTCAGTGCTGACGTCGACACGGGCGCTTATGCCAACGTCCGCCGCTTGCTCAATCAAGGCCGACTGCCGCCGGAAGGCGCGGTGCGACTGGAAGAAATGGTCAATTACTTCCCCTACGACTACGCGTTACCCAGCGACGGCTCGCCGTTTGGCGTGACCACAGAATTGGCTGCGTCACCGTGGAACCCGCACACTCGCTTGTTGCGCATCGGCATCAAAGCTTCCGACCGCGCGGTGGCGCAGCTGGCCCCGGCCAATCTGGTATTTCTGGTTGACGTGTCCGGCTCGATGGATCGCCGCGAGGGCCTGCCGATGGTCAAAAGCACGCTGAAATTACTGGTCGATCAATTGCGCGATCAGGATCGCGTGTCACTGGTGGTGTATGCCGGCGAATCCAGAGTGGTGCTTGAACCGACTTCCGGGCGCGAGAAAGCGAAAATTCGTACAGCCATTGAGCAATTGACTGCCGGCGGTTCGACCGCTGGAGCCTCCGGTATCGAACTGGCCTACCAAATGGCGCAGCAGGCCTTCATTCCCAAAGGCATCAACCGCATCCTCCTGGCCACCGATGGCGACTTCAATGTCGGCGTCAGCGACTTCGACAGCCTCAAACAAATGGCTGTGGATAAACGCAAAAGCGGGATTTCGCTGACAACCCTGGGTTTTGGTGTGGATAACTACAATGAACACTTGATGGAGCAACTGGCCGACGCTGGCGACGGTAACTATGCCTACATCGACAACCTGCGCGAGGCACGCAAAGTATTGGTGGATCAGTTGAGTTCGACCCTCGCCGTGGTGGCGCAAAACGTCAAACTGCAGGTGGAGTTCAACCCGGCGCAGGTCAGCGAATATCGCCTGCTCGGCTACGAAAACCGTGCGTTGAAGCGTGAGGATTTCAGCAATGACAAAGTCGATGCCGGCGAAATCGGCGCAGGGCACACGGTGACCGCGCTGTACGAAATTGTTCCGGCGGGTGAAAAGGGCTGGCTGGAGCCGCTGCGTTACGGCAAGTCGGAGCCGGTTGTTTTCGGGAAGAACGGAGAATTGGCAATGCTGCGTGTGCGTTATCAACGTCCTGACGGTGGGAAAAGTCTGCTGATCGAGCGGCCGATCGCCAACCAAGTCGCAACCGCCAGCGAAGATCTGCGTTTTGCCGCCGCCGTGGCCGCATTCTCCCAGCAGCTCAAGGACGGTCGCTACACCGGCGACTTCAGCCTGAAAGACACCGAGGCATTGGCCCGTGGCGCTCGCGGCGATGATCGCTTCGGTCTGCGCAATGAGTTCGTGCAACTGGTCGAATTGGCGCAAAGTCTGCGCACCTCGAGCGCTTCGAACGCGCTGGCCACTGAACGACGGATTGAGTAGGTGAGTCGTCTCAAAGGCTTCATCAGCCAGCTGTTTGCCTCGGCAGACAGCTCAACCGCCAGCAGCGATGAATCGCTGCTGGCGCGTTATCGCGAGGGCGACGGCGCCGCGTTCGAGATCTTGTATGCGCGCCATCGCCAAGGCCTGTACCGGTTTCTGCTCGGGTTGGGCGGCAAACCGGAACTGGCCGACGAAGTATTTCAGGAGACCTGGCTGAGCCTGATCCGCAGCACCAGTCAGCCGCAAGGTCGGGCGATATTTCGTACATGGCTGTACCAGATTGCGCGCAATCGCTTGATCGATCACTGGCGTAAACACGGCGCCCGACAACCGCTGCATGACAGCTATGACGAGCAAAATCACGCGGTCGGTGATGACGCGAATGATCCCGAACAACTGCTCACCCTCAGCCGTGACAGTCAACGCCTGGAAAGTGCCCTGCAAACCCTGCCCGCCGACCAGCGCGAAGTGTTCCTGCTGCGAGCCCACGGCGACCTCGACCTGGCACAAATCGCCAGCCTCACCGAAGCTCCGCTGGAAACCGTCAAAAGCCGCTTGCGCTACGCCCAGCAAAAACTGCGTCGGCTGCTGGCCGAGGAGGTACTGACATGACTGACGCCCGCCAGACACCCGAAGATCCGCTGATCAAGCATGTGCGCGAACAGCACAATGCCGAACCGCCAGCGCACATGGATGCGTTGATCCTCAACGCTGCGCATCGTCAAACCCCTGTGCCGAAACCAACCCTGTGGCAACGCTGGCTGGACGCTTGCCGCAAACCACGCTGGCAAGTCGCGTTCGCCAGCCTCGTCGGCGTGGCATTGATGCTGTCGCTTGTCCAGCGTGCTCCTGAGCCGCTGCGTCAGTACGACTACATCCCTGCCCCCGAGCTAGCAGTGCCCATGACCGAAACGGACTCAGCGCAACTGCACCGATTGTCCGCCCCGGCCGGCGCCATGCCTGCACCTGTGCCGATGATGGAAATGGCCGCACCGATGCAAGATCAAGCGATCAGCGCCGATGAAGCCAAACTCAGCAAACGCGCCGCTGCCCCGGCCAACGGCCTCGACGAACAACTGCGCGAAGTCCTGCGCCTGCGTGAATCCGGCCAGTCACAAGCCGCCGACAGCCTGTTCAACAACCTGCACAAACGCTACCCGAACACCGATCTCGACGCCCGACTCGAACAGTTGCAGAAAAAATGACCGCCTGATCCCCCAGCCATTTGGCATTGCCCCGCAAAAACGCGCACTATCGGGACATTGCCAATGCGCTGGAGGACAACGTGGCAGCAAAAATTGACCGCATCGCCCAACTGCTCAACTGCCCGGAGAAGGGCGAGGAGATGAGGCGAGCGATTACCGAGACGCGTAAGGAGTTTCTGCTCAATCAGCCGGAAGAAGATGTCGTTGAGGAAGACGAGGTTTTCGAAGAGGAGGTTGAGGAGGAAGAGGACGACGATGATTACGACGAATTTGATTGGACGACGGAGTAACGGGCGTTTGTTCAGTTGTTCGGTAAAACCGAATAACTGACACGCTCAACTTCAATTGAAACCGTTTTCCACAAAAAAGCCCCGGACCATCACAGTCCGGGGCTTTCTCGTTTAAATCAATGGTGCACCAGGCGGGATTCGAACCCACGACCCCTGCCTTCGGAGGGCAGTACTCTATCCAGCTGAGCTACTGGTGCAGCGGGCGACATCATACCTAGGTCGGCTCGGGGCGTCCATGCTGGGTTTGAGCAGGTATTGTCAGTGCGCGTGTCGGCTGAAAGCGCTGCATTCCATAAAGCTGTAACGTCCTGCAAAACCCTCGCTTGGCGCTTTCTCGGGACTGTTCTATGGTTTTGTTGCGGCTGAGGCTTTTGGCTCGTTGATCTGAAAAATTCCACAAACACGCCGTTTTTGTTCTTTTTTTCGAACGACCTATTGTCCTTTAACCCCTTTGATCCTACGATCCGTTTGAGATTTCAAACGCTCGTTGACCGGGCGTTGAAGCGCCGGTGTTTCGAATCGTGCACTGTTGATGCGCCACACCCGGTCACTGATTTCCCTGACGGCAGCCTTGCGAGGCGCCTTTCTACAATCATAATTTGCTCCGCGCAGGCCGCGGTGCTGTTAAGGAAAGCCGACATGCAGCTTAAAGACACCCTGTTGTTCCGCCAGCAAGCCTTCATTGATGGCGCTTGGGTCGATGCGGACAACGGTCAGACGATCAAGGTCAATAATCCGGCCACCGGCGAAATCCTCGGTACCGTGCCAAAAATGGGCGCTGCCGAAACCCGCCGTGCCATCGAAGCCGCTGACAAAGCGCTGCCGGCCTGGCGTGCCCTGACCGCCAAAGAGCGCGCTGGCAAGCTGCGTCGCTGGTTCGAATTGATGATCGAGAACCAGGACGACCTCGCGCGCCTGATGACTCTCGAGCAGGGCAAGCCGCTGGCCGAAGCCAAGGGCGAAATCGTTTACGCCGCTTCGTTTATCGAGTGGTTCGCCGAAGAAGCCAAGCGCATCTACGGTGACGTGATTCCGGGCCATCAGCCAGACAAGCGCCTGATCGTGATCAAGCAGCCAATCGGCGTGACCGCAGCAATTACCCCGTGGAACTTCCCGGCAGCGATGATCACCCGTAAGGCCGGCCCGGCACTGGCCGCCGGTTGCACCATGGTGCTCAAGCCTGCTTCGCAAACTCCGTTTTCCGCTTTTGCCCTGGCCGAACTGGCCCAGCGCGCGGGTATTCCTGCGGGCGTGTTCAGCGTGGTGTCCGGCAGCGCCGGCGACATCGGCAGCGAGCTGACCAGCAACCCGATCGTGCGCAAACTGTCCTTCACCGGTTCGACCGAAATCGGTCGTCAACTGATGTCGGAATGTGCCAAGGACATCAAGAAAGTCTCGCTGGAACTGGGCGGCAACGCGCCGTTCATCGTGTTCGACGACGCGGACCTGGATAAGGCCGTCGAAGGCGCGATCATTTCCAAGTACCGCAACAACGGCCAGACCTGCGTCTGCGCCAACCGTCTGTACATTCAGGATTCGGTCTACGACGCGTTCGCCGAGAAGCTGAAAGTGGCTGTGGCCAAACTGAAGATCGGCAACGGTCTGGAAGACGGCACCACCACTGGCCCGCTGATCGACGAGAAAGCCGTGGCCAAGGTGCAAGAACACATCGCCGACGCTGTAGCGAAAGGCGCAACCGTACTGGCTGGCGGCAAGGCGATGGAAGGCAACTTCTTCGAACCGACCATCCTGACCAACGTGCCGAAAAACGCCGCTGTGGCCAAGGAAGAAACCTTCGGCCCGCTGGCGCCGCTGTTCCGCTTCAAAGACGAAGCCGAAGTGATCGCGATGTCCAACGACACCGAGTTCGGTCTGGCCTCCTACTTCTACGCTCGCGACCTCGGTCGTGTGTTCCGTGTCGCGGAAGCGCTGGAATACGGCATGGTCGGCGTCAACACCGGGCTGATCTCCAACGAAGTCGCGCCGTTCGGCGGCATCAAGGCTTCGGGCCTGGGCCGTGAAGGCTCCAAGTACGGCATCGAAGATTACCTGGAAATCAAATACCTCTGCCTGGGCATCTAAGCTCGGACAAGGATCGCTGCAAACGCAAAGGGCACGAGAGCGCTGTCCCTTTGCGTGGTTTCAAACCGGAATTTTCTCTGCGGCCAGGAACGCCGTGGCAGTCGATCATCGCATGCTGCCACCGTCGATTTCTCCCGCTTAATCCTTGAACCACGCCGCCCGATGAGCGGCGAATGAGGACTGTAATGAGCAAGACTAACGCTGAACTGATGGCCCGTCGTACCGCAGCTGTTCCACGTGGTGTTGGCCAGATTCACCCGATCTTCGCTGAATCGGCAAAGAACGCTACCGTGACTGACGTTGAAGGTCGTGAGTTCATCGACTTCGCTGGCGGCATCGCTGTACTGAACACCGGCCACGTGCACCCGAAAATCATCGCCGCCGTGACCGAACAGCTGAACAAGCTGACCCACACTTGCTTCCAGGTGCTGGCTTACGAACCGTACGTTGAGCTGTGCGAAAAAATCAACGCCAAGGTGCCAGGTGATTTCGCCAAGAAAACCCTGCTGGTCACCACCGGTTCCGAAGCCGTGGAAAACGCCGTGAAAATCGCCCGTGCCGCCACTGGCCGTGCCGGCGTGATTGCCTTCACCGGCGCTTACCACGGTCGCACCATGATGACCCTGGGCCTGACCGGTAAAGTCGTGCCGTACTCGGCCGGCATGGGCCTGATGCCAGGCGGCATCTTCCGCGCGCTGTACCCGAACGAACTGCACGGCGTGAGCATCGACGACTCGATCGCTTCCATCGAGCGCATCTTCAAGAACGACGCCGAGCCGAAAGACATCGCCGCGATCATCATCGAGCCGGTTCAGGGCGAAGGTGGTTTCTACGTCGCGCCGAAAGAGTTCATGAAGCGTCTGCGCGCGCTGTGCGACCAGCACGGCATCCTGCTGATCGCTGACGAAGTACAAACTGGCGCGGGCCGTACCGGTACATTCTTCGCCATGGAACAGATGGGCGTTGCCGCCGACCTGACCACCTTCGCCAAATCCATCGCTGGCGGCTTCCCGCTCGCCGGTGTGTGCGGCAAGGCCGAATACATGGACGCCATCGCGCCAGGCGGCCTCGGTGGCACCTACGCTGGTAGCCCGATCGCTTGCGCCGCTGCTCTGGCGGTGATGGAAGTGTTCGAAGAAGAGCAACTGCTGGATCGCTGCAAGGCTGTCGGAGAGCGTTTGGTCACTGGCCTGAAAGCTATCCAGGCCAAGTACCCGGTGATCGGTGAAGTCCGCGCCCTGGGCGCGATGATCGCGGTCGAGCTGTTCGAAAACGGCGACAGCCACAAGCCGAACGCTGCAGCAGTAGCGTCGGTGGTGGCCAAGGCGCGCGACAAGGGGCTGATCCTGCTGTCCTGCGGCACCTACGGCAACGTTCTGCGCGTCCTGGTACCGCTGACTTCGCCGGACGAGCAACTGGACAAAGGTCTGGCGATCATCGAAGAGTGCTTCTCCGAGCTCTGATCTGCCCGTGTGACCTGATCGACAAAAAACCCGCTTCGGCGGGTTTTTTTATGCCCTTTGAAACACATCGGGCGCTTTAGCGCTGTATCGAATGGCCAGCATTGGCTAAGGTTCAGGCATTGCAAGGGAGAGCGCGCATGACTGCCGTTGATTTACCCGCCGTACCACGAGTGTTGATTGCCGAAGCTGACCCGTGGTCGCGCGACCTGCTCAAACAAGTGTTGCTGAACGTGCGTTGCGATGCCCGGCTGGACCTGTGTGCCGATGGCCAGCAAGCCCTGTCGATGCTCAGCGAAATTCCTTATGACCTGGCCATCGTCGATTGGGAGCTACCCGGCGTCGATGGCTTGAGCGTGTTGCGCAGCGTGCGTCAGCGCAAACGCAACCCACCGCTGCCGTTCATTCTGTTGAGCAGCCGCAACGACAGTGCCAGCGTGCGCGAAGCGATTCCGCTGGCGCCGACAGCCTATCTGACCAAACCGCTGAACATGGAAAACCTGACCGAGCGTTTGCAGGGTTTACTGCTCAATGCCGGTGAAGAAGTGTTCTGTGAGGTGCCGGCATTGGCGCCGGGCATGACCTTGTCAGTGTTTCTTGAGCGTCGACGTGAGCAGGCCGACGGCGCGCCGTTGATGACCGATGTGCAGGTGGCGGTGAAGCGCAGCCTCAATCCCAATGGCCTCGATCTGAAGCTGCTGGAAGACGAGATCAAAACCGATCCACAGATCACGGCGGTGTTGATCGCTGCGGCCAACAGCGCGGCGCAGCACCACGGCGCGCCGGTGCAAACATTGGCGCAAGCTCTGCATCGCCTGGGCACCGGACAGAGCATGAACCTGATTCTGGGGCTGGCACTCAAGCGCAGCGCCAGGCTCAGTGATCCGTGTCTGGCGGACTATGCCGAGCGCTATTGGGGGCTGTCGCTGCACACCGCTGAATACGCTCGCACCTTGGCGCGCTTGCTCGATCTCGATCAGGAGCGTTGTTATTGCGCGGGCATGCTGCATCGGCTGGGTGATCTGGCGTTGCTGCGTTGTCTGCAGGAGTGGAAACAAGCCGGTGGAGAGCTGGATGAGCTGGAGGAAGTTGGCGAGGCGTTGGCTGAGTTTGGCGCGGCTTATGGTTCGGCCCTGCGTACTCGCTGGCGATTGCCGCTGGAATTGCGTGAGCTGATTGCGTCGGTCTACCAGCTCGGCGGTGGCGTGTATTCCCGTGAGGCGTTGGTGATGAACATGGCTGCGCAGATGGCCCGCTTGACCGAGCATGAGGGCGTGGAAGAGTTGGCGAAGAGCCGCACGGCGCGGTTGCTCAAGATCGGGCTGCCGGAGTTGATGCGGATGCGCAAATAACCTGACTTACACAATTCCAATGTAGGAGTGAGCCTGCTCGCGATAGCGGTGTGTCAGTCAATT
>NZ_JBSVXS010000149.1:0-10643 GCF_054070155.1 Pseudomonas sp. SDT291_1_S447 | reverse complement strand
TACAGGGATATGCATTCCAAATGTAGGAGCTGCCGAAGGCTGCGATCTTTTGATTCTCAGGCAACAAAAAGCCCACCAATCGGTGGGCTTCCTGTTTTCACCTGATGATGATCAGAACAACTTCATCTTCGGTGCTTCTTCTTTCAGCGGTTCGTTCTGCGCGGTCTGCGCATTCCAGCCACCGCCCAACGCCTTGTACAGGTTGACCGCACTGGTCAGCTGCGCGAGGCGGTCGGTGATCAGCGCTTGTTGCGCGCTGAACAGCTGACGCTGGGCATCGAGGAAGGTCAGGTTGCTGTCGACGCCGATGCGGTAGCGACGCTCGGCCAGGCGGTAGTAATCCTGGTTGGCCTGAACGAAGTCACGTTGCGCTTGCAACTGCTCGGTGTAGGTCTGGCGGGCGGCCAGGCCGTCGGCGACTTCCTGGAAGGCCGTTTGAATGGACTTCTCGTAGTTCGCCACGCCGATGTCCTTCTGGATCTTGGCGTAGTCGAGGCTGGCGCGCAGGCTGCCGGCGTTGAAGATCGGCAGGTTGATCTGCGGCTGGAACAGCCACGTCCCCGAACCACCCTTGAACAGGCCGGACAGATCCGGGCTCAGGCTGCCCGCGTTGGCGGTCAGGCTGATGCTCGGGAAGAACGCTGCACGGGCCGCGCCGATGTTGGCGTTGGCCGCTTTCAGGTTGTATTCCGCTTGCAGGATGTCCGGACGACGTTGCAGCAGATCCGAAGGCAGACCCGGCGGTACGTCGCTGAGCAGGTCATCCGCCAGCGGTTTGGCCGCTTGCAGGTTGGCCGGAATACCGGTGCCGAGCAACAGGGTCAGGCTGTTTTCGTCCTGCGCGACCTGGCGGGTGTAACGTGCCAGTTGGGCACGGGCGTTTTCCACCGAGGTACGCGACTGCGCCAGATCCAGTGCCGAGGCGACACCGACTTCGTTGCTGCGGCTGGTCAGCTTGTAGCTTTCTTCGAAGGCACCGAGGGTGTCCTGGGTCAGCTTGAGCAGTTCCTTGTCCGCTTGCCAGGTCAGGTAAGCATTGGCGACGCTGGCGACCAGACTGATCTGGGTGCTGCGGCGTGCTTCTTCGGTGGCGAAGTATTGTTGCAGCGCTTGTTCGCTCAGGCTGCGAACGCGACCGAACAGGTCGAGTTCGTAGGCGCTGATGCCGACGGTGGCCGAGTAGGAACTGCTGATCATCGAGTCGCCAGTCGTCGACGCGCGAGCCGGCAGACGTTGACGGCTGCCGTTGGCATTGGCCGAAACCGCCGGGAACAGATCAGCCCGCTGGATGCGGTATTGAGCCGCATAGGCGTCGATGTTCAGCGCCGCGACACGCAGGTCGCGGTTGTTTTCCAGGGACACCTGGATCAGCTGTTGCAGCGCCGGGTCATGGAAAAACTGCTTCCAGCCTTGCTCGGCAGCGGCCTGCGCCGGTGCCTGGGCCGGCGAATACGCCGGCCCCTGTGGGTACTGACCTGCGACCGGAGCCTCAGGCTGCTGATAGTCAGGTATCAGCGAGCAACCGCTCAGCACGAAGGCGGCGACTGCGATGGAGAGTAGCGACTTGCTCATTGGCCAGCCTCTTTAGGAGTTTCAGTAGCTTCATCCTCGTCAGCGATCTTACGCTGGCCGATGGACGAAACCGTAACGAAGAACAGTGGGACCCAGAAGATCGCCAGGATCGTGGCCGTGAGCATACCGCCAATCACGCCGGTACCGATCGCATGTTGACTGCCTGAACCGGCGCCAGTGGAGATCGCCAACGGTACAACACCGAGAACGAAGGCCAGCGAGGTCATGATGATCGGGCGCAGACGCATGCGGCAGGCTTCGATCGCCGCGTCACGCAGGCTGCGTCCCTGTTCATGCAGTTCCTTGGCGAATTCGACGATCAGAATGGCGTTTTTAGCCGCCAGACCGATGGTCGTCAACAGCCCCACCTGGAAGTACACGTCGTTGGACAGACCGCGCAGGCTGGTAGCGAGCAGCGCACCGATGATCCCCAGTGGTACCACGAGCATAACCGCGATCGGAATCGACCAGCTCTCGTACAACGCCGCCAGACACAGGAACACCATCAGCAGCGACAGAGCGTACAGCGCTGGCGCTTGTGAACCCGACAGACGTTCCTCATAGGACAGACCGGTCCAGGAGATACCGACACCCGCCGGCAGCTTCTTGGCAATCGCTTCGACTTCGGCCATCGCTTCACCGGTGGAATAACCCGGCGCTGGCGAACCGAGCACCTCCATCGCTTCCACGCCGTTGTAACGGGCCAGCTTCGGCGAACCGTAGATCCACTCGCCTTTGGCGAACGCAGAGAACGGCACCATGGTCCCGGCGTTGTTGCGCACGTACCATTTCTTCAAGTCTTCAGGGCTCATGCGAGCACCGGCCTGACCTTGCACGTAAACCTTCTTCACACGACCACGGTCGATGAAGTCGTTGACGTAGCTACTACCGAAGGAGATCGACAGCGTGCTGTTGATGTCGGTGAGGCTCAAGCCAAGGGCCTGGGCTTTCTCGTCGTCGATTTCCAGGTGGTATTGCGGTTCATCGTTCAGGCCGTTCGGACGCACCTGATAGAGCACCTTGCTCTGAGCGGCGAGGCCGAGGAACTGGTTACGCGCTTCCATCAGCTTTTCGTGCCCGATACCGGCGCGGTCCTGCAGGAACACGTCGAAACCGGTGGCGTTACCCAACTCCAGTACCGCAGGCGGGGCGAAAGCGAACACCATGGCATCGCGGAAACTGAAGAAGTGTTGCTGGGCACGTTGGGCCAGGGCAAACACGCTGTTGTCCGAGTTACGCTCGTCCCACGGCTTGAGCATGATGAACGCCAGGCCAGAGCTCTGACCGCGACCGGCGAAGTTGAAGCCGTTCACGGTGAACACCGAGGACACCGCGCCTGCTTCTTTATCCAGCAGGTAGCTGCGCATTTCGTCGATCACCACCTGAGTACGCTCGGCACTCGAACCGGCCGGGGTCTGCACTTGGGCGAACAGTACGCCTTGGTCTTCTTCCGGCAGGAACGCGGTTGGAATGCGGGTAAACAGCCAGATCATGCCGACTACGATCAGCAGATAGGCCAGCAGGTACGGCGCTTTGCGCGACAGCATGTTGCCGACACCGCGCTCGTAGCTCTGCACACCACGGTCGAAATTGCGGTTGAACCAGCCAAAGAAACCCTTCTTCGGCGTGCCATGCTCGCCTTTCGGGATCGCCTTGAGCATGGTGGCGCACAGCGCCGGGGTGAAGATCAGCGCGACCAGTACCGACAGGGCCATGGCCGAAACGATGGTGATCGAGAACTGCTTGTAGATCACACCGGTGGAACCGCTGAAGAACGCCATCGGCAACAGTACCGCCGACAGCACCAGCGCGATACCGACCAGTGCGCCCTGGATCTGGCCCATGGACTTCTTGGTCGCTTCCTTCGGTGACAAGCCTTCTTCGCTCATCACCCGCTCGACGTTTTCCACCACAACGATGGCGTCGTCCACCAGCAAACCGATGGCCAGCACCATGCCGAACATGGTCAGGGTGTTGATGCTGAAACCGAACGCCGCGAGGATGCCGAATGTACCCAGCAATACCACCGGCACAGTCATCGTGGTGATGACGGTGGCGCGGAAGTTCTGCAGGAACAGGAACATCACCAGGAACACCAGCACGATCGCTTCGACCAGGGTTTCAACCACACCTTTGATCGACTCGGTCACCACCGGGGTAGTGTCGTACGGGAACACCACTTCCATGCCTTGCGGGAAGAACGGCTTGAGGTCGTCAATCGTCTTGCGCAGCGCCTTGGCGGTGTCGAGGGCGTTGGCACCGTTGGCCAGTTTTACCGCCAGACCAGAAGCCGGGCTGCCGTTGAACTGCGCGGAAATGCTCGAGTTCTCACCGCCCAGACCGACGTCAGCGACGTCGCCGACACGCACTTGCGAGCCGTCCTGGTTAACCTTCAGCAGAATCGCCTTGAACTGCTCGGCAGTCTGCAGACGGGTCTTGCCGATGATCGTCGCGTTCAACTGCTGGCCCGGCAACGCCGGCAAACCGCCGAGCTGACCGGAAGACACCTGGACGTTCTGTGCCGAGATCGCGGTGCTGACATCGCCCGGGGTCAGGTTGTACTTGTTCAACTTGGCCGGGTCGAGCCAGATGCGCATCGCGTATTGGGCACCGAAGACCTGGAAGTCACCGACACCGGCGGTCCGCGAAATCGGGTCCTGCATGTTCGACACGATGTAGTTGGACAAGTCGTCCTTGGTCATGCTGCCGTCACGCGATACCACGCCGATGACCAAGAGGAAGTTTTTCACTGCCTTGGTCACGCGGATACCTTGTTGCTGCACTTCCTGCGGCAACAGTGGGGTCGCGAGGTTCAGCTTGTTCTGAACCTGCACCTGCGCGGTGTCGGAGTTGGTGCCTTGCTCGAAGGTCGCGGTGATGGTCATGCTGCCGTCGGAGTTACTTTCCGAGGACACATAACGCAGGTTGTCGATACCGTTGAGCTGCTGCTCGATCACCTGGACCACGGTGTCCTGCACGGTTTGCGCCGAAGCGCCCGGGTAGGTCACGGAGATCGCAATGGCCGGCGGCGCAATGCTCGGGTACTGGTTGATCGGCAATTTCAGGATCGAAAGTGCCCCGACCAGCATGATCACCAGGGCAATTACCCAGGCGAAAATCGGACGGTCGATGAAGAATTTTGACATGAATTACTCCCCTTTGCCGCCGGCGGCTTTGTCAGCTGCCTGAGCGGGGGCCGGGTTCTTGTTGCCGACATTGGTGGCTTCGGACGGGTTGACCTGAACACCCGGGCGCACGTATTGCAGCCCTTCGGTGATCAGACGATCGCCCGCTTTCAAGCCGTCTTCGATCAGCCACTGGCTGCCAACGGTGCGGCTGGCCTTGAGCTGACGCAGTTCGACCTTGTTGTCGGCGCCGACGACCAGTGCGGTCGGGGTGCCTTTGAGGTCGCGGGTCACGCCTTGTTGCGGCGCCAGAATGGCTGCAGCGTTGACGCCGGCCTGCAGCTGGGCGCGAACGAACATGCCTGGCAGCAGGGTGTGATCCGGGTTCGGGAACACCGCGCGCAGGGTCACGGAACCGGTAGTCGGATCGACCGTGACTTCGGAGAATTCCAGCTTACCGTCGAGCTTGTACTGGCTGCCGTCTTCCAGGGTCAGTTTGACTGCTGCCGAGTTTTCACCGGATTTTTGCAGACGACCGCTTTCCAGCTCGCGGCGCAATTCCAGCAGCTCAACCGAAGACTGGGTGACGTCGACGTAGATCGGGTCCAGTTGCTGGATCGTCGCCATCGCATCGGTCTGGCCGTTGCTGACCAATGCACCTTCGGTGACCGAAGAACGGCCGATGCGCCCGGAGATCGGCGCGTAAACCTTGGTGTAACGCACGTTGATCTGCGCGGTCTGCAACGACGCTTCCGATTCCATGCGATTGGACACGGCGGTGTCGTATTCCTGACGGCTCACGGCCTGCTCGTCGACCAGTTGCTTGTAGCGATCGGAGATCGACTTGGTCGAACGCAGGTTGGCTTCGGCGCTTTTCAGGGTCGCTTCATAGACCGACGGATCGATCTGATACAGCTGCTGGCCGGCTTTGACATCGCCGCCTTCCTTGAACAGACGCTTGAGAATGATGCCGTTGACCTGTGGTCGAACTTCCGCAACGCGGAACGCACTGGTGCGACCCGGCAGCTCGGAGGTGAGGGTAAACGCTTGTGGTTGCAGGGTGACGACGCCGACCTGAGGCGGTGGAGCGGCCGGTGCCGCTTCTTCCTTTTTACATCCGCTGAGCAGCGATGCCAGGGCGACGGCAGTGACCAGAGCGGTAACAGCTGGCTTGAATTGCATGAAGATCCTCGGGTCAGGCGCGCAAATAGCGCACAAGAAGTGTGTAAGGGTAAAAAAAGGATACCGGGTGGATAAGTAGCTTGCTAAGGAATATACTTACGTTCATGGTTGTTTGTAAATACCTTGGCGTCGTATCCACCCTGTTACAAAACACGTCGCAAGGTTTGAAATTGTAGGCCGGGGAGCTGATCCGTGAGAGATCGCCCCCTCTTTATTCAGCGGATATTCAGCCATCCCTGAAACATCCTGTTTGAGGTTTTACTGTCATGGTCCGTCGTACCAAAGAGGAAGCTCAAGAAACCCGTAGCCAGATTCTGGAAGCGGCGGAGAAAGCCTTTTATGAAAGGGGCGTCGCTCGTACAACGTTGGCCGACATCGCGGCCTTGGCCGGGGTCACGCGCGGTGCCATTTACTGGCATTTCAGCAACAAGGCGGATCTGGTCCAGGCCATGCTGGATTCGCTGCGTGAACCGCTGGATGAATTGGCCAGGGCCAGCGAAAGTGAAGATGAACTCGATCCGCTGGGCTGCATGCGCCAGCTGCTGATTCATTTGTTTCATCAAGTTGCGCTGGACCCGAAAACCCGGCGTATCAACGAAATTCTGTTTCATAAGTGCGAGTTCACCGATGAAATGTGCGATTTGCGCCAGCAGCGCCGGGACGTCAGTCTCGATTGCAATGAGCGCATCGCTCTGACGTTGCGTAATGCGGTCAATCGCGGCCAGTTGCCGGAAGATCTCGACACTGCCCGCGCGGCCATCAGTATTCACAGCTATATCGATGGCCTTCTGTATGGATGGCTGCTGGCGCCGGACAGCTTTGAGCTGCATGCCGAGGCTGAGCGTTGGGTCGATACAGGGTTGGATATGCTGCGCCTGAGCCCCAGCCTGCGCAAATGAAACAAATGCGTAATTGGCACAGGTTATGTCAATTGACCTGCCTTTACACAGACCTGCGGCGGGGAGTTTATACGTAGCG
The DNA here is from genome assembly GCF_054070155.1 of Pseudomonas sp. SDT291_1_S447. NCBI lineage: Bacteria > Pseudomonadati > Pseudomonadota > Gammaproteobacteria > Pseudomonadales > Pseudomonadaceae > Pseudomonas > Pseudomonas sp. SDT291_1_S447. The sequence continues at coordinate 3,786 of NZ_JBSVXS010000149.1, read as the reverse complement.
AACTACGCATTTTGTAGGGAATTTGTGTCGTCTGTGTGAATGAGTGTGAGCCACTTGCCCTCACCCTAGCCCTCTCCCAGAGGGAGAGGGGACTGACCGAGGTGTTCTTGCAAGTTACACCGACCTGAAAAACCCAGTCGAACTCAGGTTTCGAACATTCCCCGATCTGCCCCCTCTCCCAGAGGTAGGGGGGACTGACCGAGGTGATCGTTCGAGATACGCCGACCTGAGATATCAGGTCGAACTCCAAATTTGAAAAGCACACAGATCGGCTCCCTCTCCCTCGGGAGAGGGCTGGGGTGAGGGGCTGCGTACTAAAAAGCGCAATCAATCTCCCGGCGAACACAAAAAAGCCCCCGACTCTCACAAGTCGGGGGCTTTGTGTTTCTGCTTCTTACAGCGCTGGATAGTCGATATAACCCACCGGGCCTTTCGCGTAGAACAACTCCGGCCGCGCATCATTCAACGGCGCATCCGCCTTCAAACGAGCTGGCAGATCCGGGTTGGCAATGAACGGCACACCAAACGCGACCGCATCAGCCTTGCCACTCGCCAGCCACTCGTTGGCGCTGTCCTTGGTGAATTTTTCGTTGGCAATGTACGGGCCACCGAACGCTTCTTTCAGTTGCGGGCCGAGGCTGTCGGCACCTTCTTTCTCGCGGGAGCAGATGAACGCGATGCCGCGCTTGCCCAGTTCACGTGCAACGTAGGTGAAGGTTTCCGCCAGGTTGTCATCGCCCATGTCGTGGGAATCGGCGCGCGGTGCCAGGTGCACACCGACACGGCCGGCGCCCCAGACTTCGATCGCGGCGTCAGTCACTTCCAGCAGCAGACGCGCACGGTTTTCCAGCGAGCCGCCGTAGTTGTCAGTGCGCTGGTTGGTGCTGCTTTGCAGGAATTGGTCGAGCAGGTAACCGTTGGCGCCGTGGATTTCCACGCCGTCGAAACCGGCGGCTTTGGCGTTTTCGGCACCGGTGCGGTAGGCGTCGACGATGTCGGCGATTTCAGCGGTTTCCAGTGCACGTGGGGTTGGGTAGTCGGCCATTGGACGAACCAGGCTGACGTGACCTTTCGGCTGGATGGCGCTCGGTGCCACCGGCGCTTCACCGTTGAGGTACGACGGGTGGGAAACCCGGCCGACGTGCCACAGTTGCAGGAAGATCTTGCCGCCAGCACCGTGAATGGCTTTGGTGACGTTGGCCCAGCCGCGCACTTGATCGTTGGACCAGATGCCTGGGGTGTCCGGGTAGCCAACGCCCATCGGCGTCACCGACGTGGCTTCGCTGAGGATCAGGCCAGCGGAAGCACGCTGTACATAGTATTCAGCCATCAGCGCGTTCGGTACGCGGCCTTCGTCGGCGCGGCAGCGGGTCAGCGGAGCCATGATGATGCGGTTGGCCAGTTCGATGTCGCCCAGTTTGATCGGATCAAAAATAGTTGCCATGTCTACAACCCTCATAAGTAAAAGTTAATCAGTTAGTTGCCGGGGCCAGATCGGCATTGCCGTTCTGACGGAAAGTAATCAGGGTCACCAGCAGGGCGAGCACGGCCAGTGCGGCGGCTGCGAGCGGCACGCTGGTCAGGCCGTAACCGTGGGCGATGACGCTGCCGCCGACCCAGGCGCCGAGGGCGTTACCGACGTTGAAGGCGCCGATGTTCAGGGTCGACACCAGGTTCGGTGCGGCTTTGCCGAAGGTCACCACGTTGACTTGCAGCGCCGGCACGGCGGCAAAACACGCGGTGGCCCAGAGGAACAGGGTGATTTCGGTGGGGATCAGCGCGACGCTGGTCCAGGTCAGCACGGTGGAGACCACGGCCATGGCGATGAACACGCCGATCAGCGTGGCGGCCATGCCTTTGTCGGCGAGTTTGCCGCCGATGATGTTGCCGACGGTCAGGCCCAGGCCGATCAGCATCAGCGTCCAGGTCACGCCACGGGGTGACACACCGGTGACTTCGCCGAGCAGCGGGGCGACGTAGGTGAACAGGGTGAAGACGGAGGCGGCGAACAGCGCGGTCATGCTCAGAGACAGCCAGATTCCGGCACCTTTAAGGGCGGCGAGTTCGGCGCGCATGTCGAGTTTTTCTTCGTCACGCTTGGCCGGCAGGAAGCGGATCAGGCCGATCAGTGCGATCACGCCGATGACGGTGACGGCCCAGAAGGTCGAGCGCCAGCCGTATTGCTGACCCAGCGCGGTGCCCAGCGGCACACCGAGGACGTTGGCCAGGGTCAGGCCGGTGAACATCAAAGCCACTGCCGAAGCGCGTTTATTCGCTGGCACCAGATTCGCCGCGACGACAGAACCGATGCCGAAGAACGCACCGTGGCACAGCGCAGTGATCACCCGGGCGAACATCAGCACGTTGTAGTCACTGGCAATGGCGCAGAGCAGGTTGCCGACAATAAAAATGCCCATCAACGCCACCAGTGCTGCTTTACGCGGCAGTCTGGCGGTGGCTATGGCCATGAATGGCGCACCGATGGCCACGCCGAGGGCGTAACCGGTCACCAGCCAGCCGGCGCCGGGGATCGACACACCGAGGTCAGCCGCCACATCGGGCAGCAGGCCCATGATGACGAATTCGGTGGTGCCGATGGCGAAGGCGCTCAAGGCGAGGATGAGTAGCGAGAGGGGCATGCAGGTTTCCTTGTCGGCTGGCTGACGTTAAGGGTCAGAGCTCTTTACTGAGGGTGCTGAGGAACGCCTGGATCACGTCCTCGTTACGTTTGAAAAAGTGCCATTGACCGGCCTTCTGGCTGCTGATCAGACCGGCGCGTTGCAACGTTGCGAGGTGTGCCGAAACGGTCGACTGCGACAGGCCGCAGCGTTGATCGATCTGCCCGGCGCAGATGCCGTACTCGTGGTTGTGCAACTGTTCCGGAAATTCGTTCTTCGGGTCTTTCAGCCAGTTGAGGATGTCTCGTCGTACTGGGTGCGCCAGGGCTTTTATTATTTCGTCGAGGTCGAGGTTCATGGCAGGGTGCTCACAATGTGTACAACGCTATATCGCGATGTGGCGAAATATAAATCGTTAGATCGCGATACACCAATATGATTTTGATCTGACGTCAGCATAAATTGGTATATCGCGTTATAACGATACGTGGGTGTATGGCTCATGGGTCGCAGTGCTAAGCTGCGCCCATGAACTATCTCGCACATTTACACCTCGGTGGCCAGCGCCCCGGGCAACTGCTCGGCAGTCTGTATGGCGATTTCGTCAAAGGTCGGCTGCAAGGGCAGTTTGCGCCGGAGGTGGAAGCAGCCATTCAACTGCATCGACGGATTGACGTGTTCACCGATCGCCATCCACTGGTGGACATCGCCCTGGGACGGTTTACCGATACGAGGCGGCGTTATGCCGGGATCGTCCTCGATGTGTTTTTCGATCATTGCCTGGCGCGGGACTGGAAGCTGTATGCCGAACAGCCGCTAGAGGTTTTCACCGCTGATGTGTATCGGGTGCTGACCCGCGAGCCGCAATTGCCCGAACGATTGGCGAGGATCGCCCCGCACATGGTTGCCAATGACTGGTTGGGTTCGTATCAGCAGTTTGAAGTGCTGGAGCAGGTGTTGCGCGGGATCTCGCGGCGACTGAGCCGTCCGGAGGAACTGGCGGGGGCGATGGAGGAATTGCGGCGGTTGTATGAGCCGCTCAGCGAAGACTTCCGACTCTTCTACCCACAACTCCAGGACTTCGCACAAAACCCTCAGACACAGAAAATCTAATGTAGGAGTGAGCCTGCTCGCGATAGCGGTGTGTCAGTCGACATTAGTATTGACT
>NZ_JBSVXS010000148.1:0-10734 GCF_054070155.1 Pseudomonas sp. SDT291_1_S447 | reverse complement strand
GGGAGCGAGCCTGCTCGCGAATGGAGCGCCTCGGTTACAGAGTTTTTTCGAAGATCTTCGAATTACGCTGAAAGTTGTACAGCGACGCCCGCGCTGCTGGCAGGCGCTCGACGCTGCTTGGCTCGAACCCACGCTCGCGGAACCAGTGCGCGGTGCGCGTGGTGAGGACGAACAAGGTCTTCAAACCCTGCGCCCGCGCTCGGGTTTCGATGCGCTCCAGCAATTCATCACCGCGACCGCCATGGCGATACTCCGGATTCACCGCCAGGCACGCCAGCTCACCGGCGTCGGAATCGGCAATCTGATACAGCGCCGCGCAGGCGATGATCATGCCTTCACGCTCGACCACGCTGAACTGCTCGATCTCACGCTCCAGCACTTCGCGCGAACGACGCACCAGAATCCCCTGTTCTTCCAGCGGACTGATCAAGTCGAGCAAACCACCGACGTCTTCAATTGCCGCCTCGCGCACCAGTTCGAATTGCTCCTGCGCGACCAGCGTACCGCCGCCATCACGGGTGAACAGCTCGGTCAGCAGCGCGCCGTCTTCGGCATAACTGACGATATGACTGCGCGCCACGCCGCCCCGGCAAGCCTCGGCGGCAGCATCGAGCAGTTCCGCCTGATAGTTGCTGCCAAGGCGCTGCAAATGTGCCGGCACTTGCTGTGGACGCAGTTCGCGCACCAGTTTGCCGTTCTCATCGATCAGGCCGAGGTCAGCACCGAACAGCAGCAGTTTGTCCGCGCCCAGGTCGATGGCGGCGCGGGTAGCGACGTCTTCGCAGGCGAGGTTGAAGATTTCACCAGTCGGCGAGTAGCCCAGTGGCGACAGCAGTACGATCGAACGCTCATCCAGCAAGCGATTGATGCCTTTGCGGTCGACCCGGCGCACTTCGCCGGTGTGGTGATAGTCGACGCCTTCCAGCACGCCGATCGGCCGTGCGGTGACGAGGTTGCCGCTGGCCACGCGCAAACGCGAACCCTGCATCGGCGACGACGCCATGTCCATCGACAAACGCGCTTCGATGGCGATGCGCAACTGGCCGACCGCGTCGATTACACATTCCAGGGTTGCGGCATCAGTGATGCGCATGCCGTGGTGGTAATGCGGGGTCAGGCCACGAGCAGCGAGGCGAGTTTCGATCTGCGGGCGCGAACCGTGCACCAGCACCAGGCGCACGCCGAGACTGTGCAGCAAGACAAGGTCGTGAACGATGTTGCCGAAATTCGGATGCTCGACGCCGTCGCCAGGAAGCATGACGACGAAGGTGCAATCGCGGTGGGCATTGATGTAAGGGGACGCGTGACGAAGCCAATTGACGTATTCGGGCATGAACCTGGGCCTGTAATAAATAGCAGCCTAAAAAGGGGCGAAACGGAAAACGCACAGCGGGCTGATGGTTATCGTCGGAACAGGCTTGGCGACACGCGCGCTCTCCTCATGAATACGGGTTGGATTCCCACTAATTTACCGACTCCCCTGTAGGAGCTGCCGCAGGCTGCGATCTTTTGATCTTCAGAACAAAAGCAAAAGATCGCAGCCTTCGGCAACTCCTACAAGGGAGGCGTTCAATTCTTCAGGCAGTAATGTTCAATCAGTTGCCGTAATAGATGCACGGTAGGCTGCAAACGTGACATTTCAAGGTACTCGCCGGGCTGATGCGCACAGGCAATGTCGCCGGGGCCAAGCACGATGGTTTCGCAGCCAAGGCGCTGAAGATAAGGCGCTTCGGTGCCGAACGCTACTGCTTCGGCGCTATGACCGGTGAGCTTTTCGGCGATGCGCACCAGTTCGGCGTCTTCGGCCTGCTCGAACGACGGCACTTCCGGGAACAATGGCTTGTAGTCGATCTTCACCTGATGCCGCTCAGCCACCGGATTGAGCTTGCGCAGAATCTCCGCGCGCAGGACTTTCGGGTCCATGCCGGGCAGCGGTCGCAGATCAAACTCCAGCGAGCACTGGCCGCAGATGCGGTTGGGATTGTCGCCGCCATGGATGCAACCGAAGTTCATCGTCGGCTGCGGCACGCTGAACTGCGGGTTGTTGAATTCACGTTGCCACAACAGGCGCAGGCCGCGCAGTTCGCCGATCGCATCGTGCATCGCTTCGAGGGCGCTGTGGCCCAGGCGCGGATCCGACGAATGGCCGCTCTGCCCGAGGATATCGATGCGCTCCATCATGATGCCTTTGTGCATGCGGATCGGCTTGAGCCCGGTCGGCTCGCCGATCACCGCTGCGCGGCCCAGCGGACGCCCGGCCTCGGCCAGCGCGCGGGCGCCGGACATCGAGCTTTCTTCATCGCAGGTGGCGAGGATCAGCAGCGGTTGCTTGAACGGCTGATCGAGCAGCGGCCGCACGGCTTCGATGATCAGCGCGAAGAAGCCTTTCATATCGCAACTGCCCAGCCCGACCCAACGGCCATCGACCTCGGTGAGCTTCAACGGATCGGTCTGCCACAACGCATCGTCGTACGGCACCGTGTCGCTGTGTCCGGCCAGCACCAGCCCGCCAGGGCCGCTGCCGAAACTGGCGAGCAGGTTGAATTTGCCGGGGCTGACTTGCTGGATGTCGCAGCTGAAACCCAGATCCCCCAGCCAGCCGGCGAGCAAATCGATCACCGCGCGATTGGATTGGTCGAGGTTTGGTTGGGTACAGCTGACCGACGGCGCGGCGATCAGCGCAGCGAACTGGTCTTGCATGGACGGCAAAGGCATCGCTGACTCCAACTCCCGATTTGAAGTCCATCATAGAACCATCCGGCGTCAGGAATAAACCGCCGCAGGGCGTAGGACGAATCAGTCCTGTACACTGCACGGCCTTGGCAGCCACATATTCCCCGGCTGCGCTCCCGATCCTGGATTTTCCGGCCATGCAGAAAGAAACCGAAATCAAACTCCGCGTCAGCCGCGAAACCCTCGCCGCTCTGCGCGAGCACCCGTTACTGAAAAAACGCAACAAAAGTGGCTGGGAACGCCGTGAGTTGATGAACCAGTACTTCGACACCCCCGAGCGCGATCTGGCTCAGGCCAAAGTCGCCCTGCGCCTGCGCAAGGACGGTGACGAAGTGATTCAGACCCTCAAGACCCGTGGCCAGAGCGTCGCCGGTCTGTCCGAGCGTAACGAGTACGACTGGAAGTTGCCGAAAGCCAAGCTCGACGTGAAGAAACTCGACGGCGAATGCTGGCCCGAGTCGCTGGCCGAACTGGACAAGAAAACCCTCAAGCCGATCTTCACCACCGATTTCGTCCGCGAGCGCGCCGAAATCGCCTGGGGTCGTGGCAAGAGCAAAGTGGTCATCGAAGCCGCGCTGGATCTTGGTCACGTTGTCGTCGGCAAGCAGAAAGAAGAAATCTGCGAACTGGAACTGGAATTGCGCGAAGGCGAGCCTGCCGCGCTGCTGGAACTGGCCGCTGAACTGGCGGAAACCCTGGCGCTGATGCCGTGCGACATCAGCAAGGCTGAGCGCGGTTATCGTCTGTACGACGCCAACAGCTACTCGCTGAGCCTGCCGGCGCCGGAGCTGACCCCGGAAACCCAACTCGACGACGCCTTCGCCGCGCTGAGCTGGCACTTGCTCGGCAGCAGCCAGCGTCTGGCCGAACAGTACCGTTTCAACGGTCACTGGCGCCTGTTGCTTGACTGGGTCGAAAACCTCGCGGAAATGCGCGCCCTGCTCAGCAGCCTCGGCCAGGCCGCGCCGCGTCAGTCGACCCACGACTTGCGCGTTGCTTTGGATGCGTTGCTGGAAGACTGGCGCCCGCTGGTGCAGGCCGGTATCGAAGACGAAGACGTGCGCAAAGCCGCGCCAGAGCAGTTCATCGAAGAACTCGAAGACCCGCGCTGGGGCTTGTTCTCGCTGAACACTTCGCGTTGGTTGCTGGCCCGCACCTGGACCGCCGAGCGCAACGTGCGTGGCAACCGTCAGGGTGGCGCGCAGTTGCACAGCTGGTTGCCGCGCACATTGGGCGAAGAAGCCACGGCCCTGCAGTTGCAGCGTTATCAGCAGCAGCCGGAAGATCTGGCTGAACAACTGCCGCGTATCGAGCGCATTCAGGTCTGGCTGCACCATGCACGCAATGTGCTGGAAATCCCGGAAATGGATCGCTTGTACGGCGAGCTGAACAAACTGGCGCAACTGGCCAACGAGCCGACGATCACTGACGAACTGCTCGACGCACGCAAGCAGCAGGCGATTGCGGTTTACCAGAATCGCGCCTGGAAAATGCTCCTGCGCATGTAATACCGCTAAAAGATCGCAGCCTTCGGCAGCTCCTACAGGGTGTACACCCGCCCCATGTAGGAGCTGCCGCAGGCTGCGATCTTTTGCTTTATCGCAAGACAGGCAAACTCGTGGTGGATTTGATCTCCGACAGCGCCACAATCGAATTCACCTCCTGAATCCCCGGCACCAGCGACAGCTTCTCGAAAAAAAACCGCTCATACGCCTCAATATCTGCCGCGACGATGCGCAACAGAAAATCCACCGCGCCCATCAGCACATAACATTCCAGCACTTCCGGAAAGCCGCGAATCGCTTCGGTGAACTCAGTGAAGTTCGAACGCCCGTGCGCGTTGAGTTTGATCTCGGCAAAGATCTGCGTATTCAGGCCAATCTTCTTGCGATCGAGCAAAGTCACCTGGCCACGAATGATCCCCTCCTCCTTCATCCGCTGAATCCGCCGCCAGCACGGCGATTGCGACAGGCCGACCTGCTCGGCGATCTGCGCGCTCGACAGGGAAGCATCCTCCTGCAGCAGGGCGAGAATCTTGCGGTCGTAGCCGTCCAGTTCGCTGTGCATAAAAAAACCTCAAATAGCGCACTATACGAATTGATCCAATCGATCAATCATCAATAACGCCGATCATAGCCAAGAAATACCCCGCACCGAATGTAAAAATTCCTCCAGAGATTTTGGAGACCCGCCATGCCGCACCTCGAAGCCGTAACCACCGCGCCAACCCGCGCCGATGTCTGGAACGTCAGCAACGCCCATTGCCTCGCGCAGTATCAGATTCTCGCCGAGGCTGAGCCGGACTTGCTGGTGCGGGTGCTCAACCTGTTCGCACTGCAATTCCTCACACCGGAACAGGTCAACGTGCAGCGCATGGATGACTTGATGTCGATCGACATTGTCATGGGCGGTTTCAGTTGGCATCGCGCGCAAGTGATCGCGGAAAAACTTCGTAACTTGATCAGCGTTTGCTCGGTGAACCTGCAAAACGCCGACAGCTTCTGGGATGCACCCGCGCAAGCCGCTGGCTGACAAATCCGGCAACGGCTTCGTCGGGTAGTGGCCCAACGGTCTGCGGGGCCACGACTATCCTTTTGCGCACTGTCGCTCAAAAGGAAGCCCGCATGTCCGTTCAACTCGCCACTCAGGACCGCTGGCTGGAACTCAACGAGGTGCTGCGTGAACTGGTCGCCCAAGGCTTTATCGGCCAGGACTCGGCGGAGCAGGCGCTGAACGCCCGTCGCCGTCACGCCGCCCACGGCCAGATGCATCCGCTGGAGTTCATCGCCAGTCAGCAACTCGATGACCTTAGCCGTCCAGGCAAACACCTCGATCTGGAAAGCCTGACCCTGTGGCTGGCGCAGCAGGCCGGTCAGCCGTACCTGCGCATCGATCCGTTGAAAATCAACGTCGCCGCGATCACGCCGTTGATGTCTTACGCCTTCGCACAACGGCACAAGATTCTCGCCGTAGCGGTCGACCGCGACTCGGTCACCGTGGCCAGTGCCCAGCCTTACGTCACCGGATGGGAAGCCGATCTCACCCACGTATTGAAGCTGCCGATCAAGCGGGTGGTGGCCAACCCGGCGGATATCCAGCGCTTCAGCGTCGAGTTCTTCCGCTTGGCCAAATCGGTCAGCGGCGCCAGCAATGGCGATCAGCAGAGCGGTAACCTCGGCAACTTCGAACAACTGCTCAACCTCGGCGCCAGCGATCAGGAGCCGGACGCCAACGACGCGCACATCGTCAACATCGTCGACTGGCTGTTCCAGTACGCCTTCCAGCAGCGTGCCAGCGATATCCACATCGAGCCACGGCGTGAACAAGGCACGGTGCGCTTTCGCATCGACGGCGTGCTGCACAACGTCTATCAATTCCCGCCACAGGTGACCATGGCGATTGTCAGTCGCCTGAAAAGCCTCGGGCGAATGAACGTCGCCGAGAAGCGCAAACCGCAGGACGGCCGGGTCAAGACCAAGACCCCGGACGGCGGCGAAGTGGAGCTACGGCTTTCAACCCTGCCCACCGCGTTCGGCGAAAAAATGGTCATGCGGATTTTCGACCCTGAAGTGCTGCTCAAGGATTTCGACCAGTTGGGTTTCAGCGCCGATGACCTGAGGCGCTGGCAAGACATGACCCGCCAGCCCAACGGCATCATTCTGGTCACCGGGCCGACCGGCTCGGGCAAGACCACTACGCTGTACACCACGCTGAAAAAACTGGCGACGCCTGAGGTCAACCTCTGCACCATCGAAGACCCGATCGAAATGGTCGAGCCGGCGTTCAACCAGATGCAGGTGCAGCACAATATCGACCTGAGCTTCGCCGCCGGGGTGCGTGCACTGATGCGGCAAGACCCGGACATCATCATGATCGGTGAGATCCGCGACCTGGAAACCGCCGAAATGGCGATTCAGGCGGCGCTCACCGGGCACTTGGTGCTGTCGACGCTGCACACCAACGACGCCCCCAGCGCGATCAGCCGCCTGCTCGAACTCGGCGTGCCGCATTACCTGATCAAAGCCACCGTGCTCGGGGTCATGGCCCAGCGCTTGGTGCGCACCTTGTGTCCGCATTGCAAGGCGCCGCTGACGCTCGAAGACGAAGACTGGCAAACCCTGACACGCCCGTGGCAAGCGCCGCTGCCGGGCAACGCGCAACGTGCCATTGGTTGCGTGGAGTGTCGCGATACCGGCTATCGCGGCCGCGCCGGGGTCTACGAAATCATGCAACTGAGCGACAGCCTCAAAGCCTTCATCACCCCGGACACCGACCTCACCGCGATTCGGCGGCAGGCGTTCAAGGAAGGCATGCGCAGTTTGCGTTTGTCCGGCGCGCAGAAGGTTGCGGCAGGGCTGACCACAGTAGAGGAAGTGCTACGGGTGACGCCGCAGAGCGAGCAGAAATAAGTCACCATGGAACCGGATCGGGGAAATGGCGATCCAAGGCCCTAGTTAACCCCCAGGAGTCATCTCATCATGCGTCTCAAACTTGCTGTCGCCACTCTGGCCTTGCTGTCCCTTCCCGTTGGTTCGGCCATGGCGGACAGCTTTTGGCGTAACGTCATCTCGTCCGGTGCCACCACCGGTTCGACCTACCTGACCTTCAAGGATCACAAGCTGATCATCGCCGCACAGGACGATGCCGGCAGTTTCGTTGCCAGTGACGGCGGCATTCGCGGGCCGTATCTGGAAGCAGCGATGCAGAAGGTTCGCGCCGACAATCCGGGCCTGCAGGCGTCGGACATGGAACTGGCGAATGCGATTCTGGCGAAGAACGCCGTGGCTTCCGAGTAAGCCGTTCGCAAAGAAAAATGCCGCTCAATCGAGCGGCATTTTTTTGCCTGTCTTCTGAGCCCAGCACAAAACCCTGTGGGAGCGAGCTTGCTCGCGAAGGCAATTTCACATCCGAAATATGCGGCGACTGACACGCCGTCTTCGCGAGCAAGCTCGCTCCCACAAGGACTGCATACAGTCTGAATGTCAGCGGTAGTCGTCCACCGGGACACAGGCGCAGAACAGGTTGCGATCGCCATAGACATTGTCGACCCGATTCACCGCCGGCCAATACTTGTGCGCTTTGGTGTGCGCATCCGGGGTAATGCCCTGCTCGATGCTGTAGGGCCGCTCCCAAATCCCGGTGACATCCGCCAGGGTATGCGGCGCTCGTTTCAGCGGGTTGTCCTCGGCCGGCCAGTTGCCGTTCTGCACTTCGGTGATTTCTGCACGAATGCTCAGCATCGCACCGATAAAGCGATCCAGTTCAGCCTTGGATTCACTCTCGGTCGGCTCGACCATCAAGGTCCCCGGCACCGGGAAGGACATGGTCGGCGCATGGAAACCGTAATCCATCAGACGCTTGGCTACGTCCTCTTCGCTGATACCGGTCAGCGCCTTCAATGGCCGCAGATCGAGAATGCATTCGTGGGCCACGCGCCCGTTGCGCCCGGTATACAGCACCGGGAACGCGCCGGATAAATGCTGCGCCAGGTAATTCGCCGCCAGGATCGCCACTTCACTGGCGTCCGCCAATTGCGGCCCCATCATGGCGATGTACATCCAACTGATCGGCAAAATACTTGCGCTGCCCCATGGCGCCGCGCTGACGGCGCCGTTCTGCGCCAACGGCCCATCGATTGGCACCACCGGATGATTGGCGACGAACGGCGCCAGGTGCGCGCGAATGCCGATCGGCCCCATGCCCGGGCCGCCACCGCCGTGGGGGATGCAAAAGGTCTTGTGCAAATTCATGTGCGACACGTCGGCGCCGATGTCCGCCGGCCGCGCCAGCCCGACCTGCGCATTGAGGTTGGCGCCGTCCATGTACACCTGACCGCCGTGTTTGTGGATAACCTCGCAGATCTCGCTGATGCCCTCCTCGTACACACCATGGGTCGACGGATAGGTCGCCATCAGGCACGACAACTTATCCCCAGCCTCGGCGGCTTTCGACTTCAAATCTTCCAGATCGACGTTGCCGGCCTCGTCGCACTCGACGATCACCACACGCATCCCGGCCATTTGCGCTGAGGCCGGGTTGGTACCGTGAGCCGAGGACGGAATCAGGCAGATATCCCGCGCGCCCTGCTGTCGGCTCTCATGATATTTGCGGATCGCCAGCAGCCCGGCGTATTCGCCCTGGGCGCCGGAGTTGGGCTGCATGCAGATCGCATCGAACCCGGTGATTGCGCAGAGCCAGCGCTCCAGTTCTTCGATCATCAAGGTGTAACCCACTGCCTGCTCACGCGGCACGAACGGATGCAGGTTGGCGAATTGCGGCCAGGTGATCGGGATCATTTCGCTGGTGGCGTTGAGTTTCATCGTGCACGAGCCCAATGGGATCATCGACTGGTTAAGCGCGAGATCCTTGTTCTCCAGTTGTTTGAGATAGCGCAGCATCTCGGTTTCGCTGTGATGAGCGTTGAATACCGGATGGCGCAGATAAGGCGTCTTGCGCTGAAGGTTGTCGGGGATGCCGGAAACCAGTACTTCGGCGTCGAGATCGTCGACGTTCAGCCCGTGATCGGCACCGAGCAGTACATCGAACAGTTTCGCCACGGTGCGTTCATCGCAGGTCTCATCGAGACTCAGCCCGACCCGCCCACGCCCGAGAATCCTCAGGTTGATCTGTGCAGCCTGGGCGCTCTCGATAATCGCGGTTTGCGCACCGCCGACGTCCAGCGTCAGCGTGTCGAAGAACTGCGTATTGACCCGGCTGATGCCTTTGCGCTCAAGCCCCGCCGCCAGAATGCAGGTCAACCGGTGCACACGCTGGGCGATGCGTTTCAAGCCTTCCGGGCCGTGATAGACCGCGTAGAAACTGGCGATGTTGGCCAGCAGGACTTGTGCGGTGCAGATGTTCGAATTGGCCTTCTCACGACGAATATGTTGCTCACGGGTTTGCAGGGCCATGCGCAGCGCCACGTTGCCCCGGGCGTCCTTCGACACACCGATGATCCGCCCCGGAATCGCCCGTTTGTATTCCTCCCGACTGGCAAAGAACGCCGCGTGCGGCCCGCCATAACCCATCGGCACGCCAAAACGCTGAGAGGAACCGAACACCACATCGGCGCCCAGCTCACCCGGCGGCGTCAGCAACAGCAGACTCAACAAATCAGTGGCGATGCAGGCCAGCGCTTGCTGCGCATGCAGGTGATCGATCAATGGCCGCAGATCGTGAATCTCGCCGTGGGTGTCGGGGTACTGCAACAACGCACCGAACACCTGATGTTGTTTCAAGTTATCCACAGCGTCGATGATCAGCTCGAAACCGAAGCCTTCGGCGCGGGTCTGCACCACGGAAATGGTTTGCGGATGACAGTTCTCATCGACGAAAAACAGGTTGCTCTTCGACTTCGCCACACGCTTGGCCAGCGCCATGGCTTCCGCCGCTGCCGTGGCTTCATCGAGCAGTGAGGCGTTGGCCAATTCGAGCCCGGTGAGGTCGATGGTCAACTGCTGAAAATTCAGCAGCGCTTCGAGCCGGCCCTGGGCGATCTCCGGTTGATAGGGCGTGTACGCGGTGTACCAGCCGGGATTTTCCAGCACGTTGCGCAGGATGACGGTCGGCGTGAGTGTGCCGTGGTAACCCATGCCGATCAGACTGGTCCAGACCTGGTTCTGCTCGGCGTAACCGCGCAGTTTGGCCAGCGCGGCCTGTTCATCGAGGGCGGGCGGCAGATCCAGTGCGCGATTGAAGCGAATGCCCGGCGGCACGGTCTGCTCGATCAGTTCGACCCGGCTGCCGAGGCCGAGGCTGTCGAGCATCGCCTGTTGTTCGGCAGCGTCGGGGCCGAGGTGACGGCGCAGGAAGGCATCAGGGTCGCGTAACTGGCTCAGGGACGGCAACTGGGACATGACGGGCTCTCTCTTGGCTGGCGCTCGGCGTCAATGCAACACGGTCAAACCAGCATAGCAGCCCACATGGCAACCCATTTTCAGTGCACCGCTTCCCCCTGTAGGAGTGAGACTGCTCGCGATGGGGGTGTGTCCATCAGCACTC
>NZ_JBSVXS010000147.1:0-10933 GCF_054070155.1 Pseudomonas sp. SDT291_1_S447 | reverse complement strand
AGTCAATATAGATGTCGACTGATACGCCGCTATCGCGAGCAGGCTCACTCCTACAATGGATCGCGGGTAGCCGAAAGATAGATTGTCACCTTCCGGGGGCTTAGTTGAACGGCTGCTGAAAGGCGCCACCCTCAATGTGCCAGACCTTCGGCTCGTCCGAAAAATAATCCTCCAGACCCAGCATGAACAGCCGATGGTCCTCACTCGCTTCAAACCCCGGCGTGTGATCCTCAAGGGATTGCCAGTGCACGATCAGGTTGAAGACTTCGGGCGTTTCGATGCCTTGCGCGAGCATGTGGCCGCAGTAACCCTTGGCGCGTTTGAGCAACGGCTCGACCTCGGTAAACGCATGCCGAAACGCCGCAGTTTGTTCTGTGTGAACGGGCAGTAAAGCGATCTCATAAATCATGGTGTTCTCCTTGCACTGAGTTCAGCGATTGGCGAGTTCGGACGATGGCACGACAGCAATCGCGATTTTCCCTTGAACGCCGTTGTTGGGTGTTTCCAGCAAGGCATGGGCGAGACCGATGTCGGCCAGCGCATAGACCGCACCCACGTGCGGGCGCAACTGACCGTTCGCGATCAATGCGCTCAGTTCATCGAGTTTGCCGCGGTTTTGCCGGGTGAACACGAAGTGATAACTGGCGTTCTTGCCCCAGGCCTGAATCAGGTTTTGCGGCTGGGCAAGGTCGACGATCGATACCACGCGGCCAAGCTGTGCGAGGGCGTCCGGGCTGCGTGTCAGCGTATTGCCGCCGATGGTGTCGAACACCACATCAACGCCGCGACCAGCGGTTTCGCGCAGGATCGCCTCGACGTAATCTTCCTTTTCGTAGTCGATCAGCACATCGGCGCCCATGCGCTGGGCGAACTCGAAATTTGCTTCGCGTACGGTGGTGAAGACCTTCGCACCGATGGCTTTGGCCAGCTGGATCGCAACATGGCCGACGCCGCCTGCACCGCCGTGGATCAGAATGTTTTCGCCGACTCTGAGCGCCGCCCGCACGACCAGCGCTTCCCACGCCGTGCCGCCAACCAGGCTCAGGCTTGCCGCTTCAAGATGGCTCAGTGCGGACGGCTTCCTGGCGATAATGTTTTCCGCCGCGACGTGGTACTCGGCATAACTGCCCGGCCCGTCGAAAATCTGCGGGGTGTACCAGACTTCGTCACCCGGCACGAACGCCGTCACCCCCGGCCCAACGGCTTCGACAACGCCAGAAACGTCGTGCCCGGTAATGGCGGGGAGGGGCACCAGATCGGCATAGTCGCCACGGCGAACCTGATAATCCAGCGGGTTGATGGAGGTGGCGTGCACCCGTACCAGCACTTCGCCCGCTTGTGGCACTGGCTTGGGTACGTCGCGCAGCTCGAACGATTGCGCGCCGCCAAATGATGTAAGGATCATCGCTTTCATTGCATTGCCTCGTTTCGGTAAAAAGGGATATCGGGAATTCTCGATATCTTGGGGTAAAAATTACAGCTCGCTGCCGATGATCTCGGCCAGTGCGCTGATCGCGGCTTCGTTGCGTTTGTAGTAGGTCCATTGGCCGATGCGCCTGACTTCGACCAGGCCGGCGCGTTGCAGCGTCGCCAGATAATCGGACACCGTCGACTGCGACAGCCCGACGCCCTCCTGAATACTGCTGACGCAAACGCCCACCGTGTGCACGTCACCCTCATCCTGGGGAGGAAAGTGTTTCTCGGGATCCTTCAGGCCTTTGAGGATTTCCAGGCGTGTACGGTTCGAGAGGGCTTTGAAGATTTCGAGTAGTTCCATGTCGCGACGATATCGGAATTTACCGATATGTCAATATCTGAATGTGTTGGCCAGAGTCTGACCCTGTGGGAGGTGTTGAGTTTCAGAGAAAGTGTCAGCCGCGATATTGGCCGGGCGTGGCCGCCAGATGTTGCTTGAACGCCCGCTGAAAATGCGCCTGATCGGCAAACCCTGCCTCAAGCGCCACATCCGCAATCAACTGCCCGCTGCGCAAACGCTCGCGGGCGAACTGGATGCGCTGGTTGACCAGAAACGCGTGGGGCGTCATGCCGTAATGCTGTTTGAAGGCGCGGATCAGGTACGACGGTGACAGCTGTGCCGCGGCGCAGATGTCGTCGAGGTTCAGCACTTCGGTGCAGTGTTCGCGGATAAAGTCCGCAGCACGTTCCAGTTTGAAATTCGGTTCGCGCAGCGAGGGGCCGGCAGGGTTGAGGCGCAGTTGCAGGTCGCTGAAAAACTCCACTGCCGCGCTTTGTTTGCGCAGCACATCCTGATGTTCGTCGACCAGCGTTTCATAAAGCCCATTCAGCTCATTGAACAGCGCAGCATCGTCGAGGTGAGTGATGGAAAAACGCCGAAACTCAAGATCACTGGCGAAGCCCAGTTGATGCTGCAAATCCGTCAGCCAAGGCGTTTCGACATACAGCATCACATACGACCAAGGCTGATCATCGATCGGATTGCACGCATGCACATCGCCTGGATTCATCAGCACCACGGTGCCCGCCGCGACTTCGAACTGTGCCTGCTCATGCACATAGGTGCTGCGCCCGGCGGTGATCGCGCCAATGGAAAAGTGCGCGTGAGAATGCCGGGCGTAGCAGACCTCGCGACCATCGGCGATGGCCCGCGCTTCAATGAACGGCAGCGCCGCGTCACGCCAGAAGCGCGGGGCTTTTTCAGGGTTTTTGGCGGCAGCGTGTTTCATCGTTGTTATTCCCGGCAGGCCAGTGCGCCAGTGTATTAGCTCTGGCCGGCAAAGGCCCGTTCGAGTTCGGCAATGTCGAGTTTTTTCATCGTGAACATGGCCTGCATCGCTCGCTGCGATTTGCTGGTGTCGGCATCCAGCATCATGTGCATGAACGCCACCGGGACGATCTGCCACGACACGCCGAACTTGTCCTTGAGCCAACCGCATTGCTGGGCTTCGACAGGGCCACCCTCGGACAGATTGCCCCAGAAATGGTCGACTTCTTCCTGATTCTGGCAGTTGACCTGAAACGAGATCGCCTCGCTGAATTTGAACATCGGCCCACCGTTAAGGCCGGTGAAGGTCTGGCCATCGAGTTCGAAACTGACGGTCATCACCGCACCTTCCGGCTTGCCATGAAATTCCTGGCCGACCTTGCTGTAGTGGGTCAGGCCGGTGATTTTCGAGTGATCGAAGATCGAGCAATAGAACTTCGCCGCAGCTTCGGCCTGATCGTCGAACCACAGGCAGGGCGTGAGTTTCTGAAAGCGTTGCATGGCAGTCATCCTCGGCAGGTTAGACACGCTGGATTAACAGCGTAGTCAGTCCCTGGTCGATTGCCGGTGCCGTAGATCGACAAGTTGCCGTGCGTCAGAAATCCCAGCGCGCGGACAGTTGCAGGTTGCGCGGTTCGCCGTAGAAACCGGTGCCGAAGTTGCCAAGGCCGGTGTAGTAGGTCTTGTCGAACAGGTTCTTGATGTTGAGCGAAGTGCTCAGGTGTTCATTGAAGCGATAGCGCGCCATCGCGTCGGCCAGGAAGTAACTGTCCTGCGTGATGCGCACGTTCTGCTCGGTGCCGGGCTGGAACACCTCGCCGAAAAATTCGCTCTGCCAACTGACGCCGCCGCCCAGGGTGAGGTTTTGCCAGGCGCCGGGGAGGCGATAGCTGCTGAACACCCGCACCAATTGCTCCGGCGCCGTGGTTTGCAGGATCGAGGCGTAGACCGGATCACCCCTGGCATCGCGGGTGTGGTTGTAGG
Source organism: Pseudomonas sp. SDT291_1_S447 (assembly GCF_054070155.1). Lineage (NCBI taxonomy): Bacteria > Pseudomonadati > Pseudomonadota > Gammaproteobacteria > Pseudomonadales > Pseudomonadaceae > Pseudomonas > Pseudomonas sp. SDT291_1_S447. The sequence goes on along the minus strand of NZ_JBSVXS010000147.1, from coordinate 7,206 downwards.
CGTAGCCGGCGGAGAGATTCCAGCCGTCGGCGATTTCTCCGGCCAGTTCGAACTCGAAGCCTTTGGTCGTCGCGCCTTGCACGGCGCGGTACACCGCCTGATTGTCGAAGCCGCTGACCTGTTCGGCGACGTTGTCCTGCTCGATGCGGAACACGGCGAAACTGGCGTTGAGCCGTCCGTCGAAGTACTCGGCTTTGATCCCCGCTTCGTAGCTGTCGCCCTGCACCGGGTCGAGTATCTGGCCCGTGGCGTCCTTGCTCAGTTGCGGTTGATAAATGCGCGTGTAGCTGGTGTAGAGCGAGTACGTGTGATCGATGTCGTAGACCACACCCGCATAAGGTGTGATCACCCCGGTCTGGCGGTAGCCGTCGCGGACATTGGCCGTATTCGGGTCGCTGTAATCGAGATGGTCGCTGCCCCTGAAATCACTGACGCGTGCGCCGAGAATCAGCGCCAGATCGTCGCTGGCCCTGAAGCGCGTCGAAACGTATGCGCCGGTCTGGCGTTGGCGGATGGCGTCCGTGCCGATCTGCGGGATATCCGGTTTGGCGAACTCGCCATGCCAGTCGAAAATACTGCCGTTGAGCGGCGGGTACACCGGGCCGTAAACCGGGTTGTCCTGGCGGGTGTTCATCGACATGAAACCGACCAGCAACTGATGCTCGCGACCGAACAGGCTGAACGGCCCGCCGAGGTTGATATCGAGGTTGTCCTGCACCTCGTCGCCCTTGAATTGGCCCATGTACAGGAACATGCCGTCGCCGCTCACCGGGTCCGGATTGCCGCCGCTGGCGGAGCCGAGCAGGGTGTCGTGCTCGCGGTGTTTGTGGTCGTAGCTGATTTTCAAAGCCCAGTCGTTTTGCAATTGCCGGGTGACGGCGGCAAACAAGGTCTGGTTGATAAAGTCGCGGCGGCTCCAGTCTGTGGCCGGGTTGAACGAGCGCGAGAAATGCGTCCGCGAACCGTCGCTGTAGAACATCGGAAAACCGGTCCAGGTGGCGCCGCGTGAGCGGGTGTTCTGTTGGTCGAAACCAACGGTCAGCAGGGTGTCCGGCGTCAGGTCGGCTTCAACGATGGCGTAGGCGATATCCTTGCTGTTCTGGTAGTGATCGGCGTAGGCACTGCGTTGCTGATGAACGCCAACGAAACGGGCGCGCAGGTTGTTGTTCAGCGGCCCGGAGACATCGAACTCACTGCGGTAGTTGTCCCACGAACCGACGCTGCCGCTCAGTGACGCTTTGAACGCGGGCGTCGGCCGCTTGCGGATCAGGTTGACCGTGGCCGACGGGTCACCTAAACCGGTCATCAAACCCGAGGCACCCTTGATGATTTCGACGCGGTCGAAGGTCGCCATATCGGTGCTGGTGGTGCCGTAATCGTAGACGCCGTCGTAATCGGTGTTGACGCCGTCGTACTGGAAATTGGTGATCGGCGTGCCACGGCTGGAAAATTCCCAGCGCTCACTGTCGTAGTTCTGCACGCTGATACCCGGTGCGCGGCGCAGCACGTCGGCGATACCGTTGGCGCCCTGATCGTCGAGTTGCTGACGGGTGATCACCGTGACCGATTGCGGGGTTTCGCGCAGGGACAGCGGCAGACCGGTGGCGGAGGCGCTGACGCCGGTGGTGTAGGCGTGAGTGTCTTCGGTGATGGCGCCGAGGGTTTTGCCGCTGATGGTGGTGGCGTCCAGTTGCAGTGGATCGGCGGTGGCAGTGCTGCGCAGGACATAACCGCCGCCGCTTTGCCGCTGCGCTTGCAGACCGCTGCCATTGAGGAGGATTTGCAGGGCCTGTTGCGGGGTGTAATCACCGCTCAGACCGGCGCTGCGTTTGTCTGCCGCCAGATCATTGTGCCCGGCGATAAACACGCCGCTCTGCTCGGCGAAATGGTTGAGCACTGTGACCAACGAGCCGGGAGCCACTGTGTAATGCTGCCTCTGCACATCTGCCAGCGCCATCGACACGCACAACGCCGGCACGGCAGACGCCATGGCCAGAGTAAAACGACAGCGGGCGAGGGTGGCGCGCAACATGGAGTTCCCGGGGGGCGATCAACGAAATGAGTGCTGCTGAGGGTTAACCGAATGAACCAGTGAAAAGGGAACCGTGATATGAAAATCCTCAGGCTTTCGGCCCAACACTGATCCACCAGTTGAAGGTTTTATCGATGCGGATCGGCAGCGCCGCTTCCAGCAGACGCAAGGCTTGATCGGTGTCCTTGAGCGGGAACGAACCCATCACCGACAAGTTTGCCACCGCCGGATCACAATGCAGATGTCCCGGGCGATAACGGCTGAGTTCTTCGATCAGTTCACCCAGCGGCAGGTTATCGGCCAGCAACACGCCGCGCCGCCAGGCTTCGCGCGCTGGATCCGCTGAGGACGCGGTGTACAACCGGCCGGCGCTGAATACCAGTTGCTGACCGGCCTGGACCACTTGGCTTACGCCTTGGTGGTTAGTGGCCTCAACGGCGCCTTCGTAGACATTCAGTACCGTATTGCGATCAGCCTGGCGCACGCTGAAACGCGTACCCAGCGAACGCATCCGACCCTGTTCGGTCTCGACCCAAAAGGCGCGACCAAGGTCTTTCGCGGTGTCGATCAGCACTTCACCGGTGCGCAGTTGCAGCAAGCGCTGATGCGCATCGAAGCGCACGTTCAACGCGCTCAAGGCGTTGAGCCAGATTCGACTGCCATCGCTCAAGGTTGCTTCGCGGGTTTCCCCAGTGCCGGTGGAGAGATCGGCGCTCAAGCGTTCGACCGAGTCCAGCAGCGGAGTGTTGCGCCCGACCGCCCAACCCGCGAGCCCGGTGGCCGCGAGAATCAGCAAGCCTTTGAGCGACTGGCGGCGGCTGATCGAGTTGCGCGCGCTGTTGCGCAGGGTGTGGCTGACGGCTTCGCTTTCGTTCTGCAATGGCGCAAAACGCTGGCCGACGCGCTCGACATAACGCCACGCCGCCTGATGCTCGGGGCTTTGCGCCAGCCACGCCTGCCAACGCAGACGCTCAGGCTCGGCGACCTGCTCGTCATGCAATTGCACGTACCAATTGGCCGCCTGCTCAAGGCTGGCATGGCTGAGTTTGTTCACGGGGCTATTCAATCAGCAACCCGTCGAGTTCAGCTTCGAGGATCGCGCAATGCATCATCGCCTGCGCCAGATATTTCTTGATCATCCGCTCGCTGACGCCGATCTGTGCGGCGATCAGTTTGTACGGCATGCCGTGCAGCTGGGCGAGGATGAACGCCTCGCTGACCCGTTGCGGCAGGCGCTGCAGCATGGCGTCCACTTCGTGCAGGGTTTCGACGATGATCGCCTGTTGCTCGGGGGAGGGCTGCAAGGCTGGCGGGCGGCTGGCGAGGGTGTCGAGCCAGGTCTGCTCGAGTTGCCGACGGCGCCAGTGATCGACGCACAACCCCCGGGCGATGGTCGCCAGATGGGAGCGCTCATGGACTTCGCCATTGAAGGCTTGCGGGCGCTTGAGCACGCGCACGAAGGTGTCGTGGGCGAGGTCGGCGGCATCCATCGCATTGCTCAGGCGTCGACGCAATAGCTCGTGCAGCCAGCGATGGTGGCTGAGGTAGAGATTTTGCACGAGCGAGGCATCGGCGACGGTCATTTGCGCAAGCGTCCAGGGCAACCGGTGTCGGTCTAAATAAGAATGGGTCGCGATTAAAGCAAAAGGATGGGGAGTGCGCAAATGATATTGGTTTGCTTTTAGGTGGAGGGTTTTTGGTTTTTTATGGGGTGTAGTCCTAATGACAAGGCGCAGAGTCAAACTGACTTCATTGTGTTTGTGTCAAATTGACTCGATTCCCTTCAAGTGACTGATTCTACTGGCTTGAAAATCTGGCACGGGACTTGAGGTACTCAAAGTACACAACGAACCGATCAGGAGTACGCCACCATGCTCACTTTCTTCGAAAGCCCGCTGAACGTTCTGCACCTGTCGAGCAAAGTTCTCGTCGCCGGGCTGATCATGCTGCTGGCCGGCATCTACGGCGCCTACCTCTACAACGGTCAGATGCCGATTGCGCTGCTGGTGGCGATGCATTCGCTGACCATCCTCGGCCCGACCCTGATCAAGATCGGCTACGTCATGCGCCTGCTCGCGCAATACCGCATCCGTGGTCCGCAGATGATCCGGCAAACCGCATAATTCCTGTGGGACTACTTGGATATGTTGTCAACGCAAAACCCTGTAGGAGTGAGCCTGCTCGCGATGGCGTCGGCACAGTCTGCAGTTGTATTGCCTGAAATACCGCTATCGCGAGCAGGCTCACTCCTACAATGATCAGCGGTGTTCTGGAGCTCAGCGGCGCTCGGCAACCATCAGCAATGACTGCGGCACTGGACTTTGCGGGTGTTGCGGCTCTTGGAAACCGGCCAATTGGAACCCGGCCATATCGAGCGCATTCAGCCAACTCGACAAAGTGCGGAAATACCACGGCATCGGCTGCCACTGGCCTTTGAACCCGGCGAAGGTTTCTTCGCGCCAGCCATCCTGGTAATCGCCTGCCGCGACAGACCAAGGATGCAACGTCTGGATAAGCAAAGCGCCGCCGGGGCCCAGCAAGCCATTCATCGCGGTCAGCAGCGGAATGATGTCCTGATGCAGCAAAGAGAAATTCGCGCACACCAGCTCATAGTCGCGCCCGATGTCGACCTTGCCATCGACCAGCGCTTCATAGCTGGCGACATGCACCCGCGCCGCCCCCGCCAAGCGCGCCGCTTCAACCAGCCGCGCATCGCCATCCACACCGATCGCATCAATCCCGCGATCCGCCAGCGCCCGCAACAACCAGCCTTCGCCGCAACCCAGGTCAAGTACGCGCTGCGGCTGCCGGCCCATGATCGCCAGCAGAATCGCCTGATCGGTAACCTGCTGGCGGCTTTCGATGGCGCCGCTGCGGATCACTTCGATCCAGGCATCAGCGTTGTCGTGCCAGCTCTGCAAAAGGCTGGATTCGGGGGAGGGCATGACGGTGTCCACTGTATCGAAAACCACAGTATGGACGTTGATCGCCAGGCGAGCCTTACGCGGACCAATCGCAACCCTAAACAGTGACGTATGCTCACGGCGATTTGGATATTAAAGAAGGTGACTGTGCGGATCAGCACGATGGCTTGATGGGTTTTGCTCATCAAGCGACGGAGGAGCGAAGCGAAAGTGAGGGGCAGGGAACCCCTCACTCATTCGGTCCGCCGACTACTGCGGGATGCGCAGCTTGTCCAGCAGTCGATTGACCAACAGCTCGTTCAGCATGATCACCTGTTGCAGCGCCAGCAGCGGTTTGCGCTCCGGGCCGCCTATCGAGTTGGCGATGTTACCGGCCATGGAGTGGGCGTAGGAAAGCGACTCACAGGCTTCGACCAGCAGGGTTTCTTCATCCAGCGTGGGGTCGACCAGATAGACCGGACGAAACGGGGGCGAGCTTGGTGGAGCCCCCAGTGCTTCGGGTCGCAGGTAGTAGTCGAGGGCGCGGTCGGTGGCTTCTTTGACCTTTTGCGGGTTAAGCGCGGGGTCGTGAGGGATTGGATCGGTGGGCGGTGGATTTGGCGTGATCTTGAACATAGATAAAGCTCCAATTTGAAAAAATGGGAGCCATCACCCTCGCTACCAAACGGCGGGTGGCGGCCATGCGCGGGTTGGTAGACCGGTCAAATTGGGTAACCCGGCGCTCACGGATGAGCCCCACGCATGCCCACCATACAAAGCCATACCTCAAAAAAGGAGACAGCATCGACGGTGTCGCAACAACGACAATTTAAAGCGGGCTACCAAACCCGATCACTGTTTTGCAGTGACAGGCCAACGATATAGCCCGGCCCATAGCCGTGTAAGCCGGCGGATTCTGGCGTACGCGTAGGTAACGACGCAAGGTGTTGTAGGGAGGAGGGCGTAACGGTTTGTGTGCTTTAAACGCGATAACCGGATGACGTTTACCAATGGGCATTACCGAGCAATGAGATCTAAATTCAGGAGTTTTACGGACTACAATTTTTGGTGTAATGACCTACAGATCTGCAAGAATCCGCCGACTTGTCTGCCTTGAAACAAAATCCTATCGTTTGCCGGTCAAAACTTAATCACTTAAGCTGGTCAGCATGAATACACATCCTTCCGAGGCGCCGATGGCCACCACCAGAAAGACCGACAAACCTAACAAAAAGGAAGTTCGTGATGAGCTGACATTCCTTGATGTTCGGCAAGCCGCGCGTGATGGGCAGAAAGTGTTCGATAAATTTGTGATCACTGGCAGGCTACCTATTACAAAGTAGGCCTGAATGCCAGCCATCAAGATTTCTGCGCTTTTTGAACAAATCACTAACTGGCAAAACTTCGCTGCACATTTTTATAACTACAAGGTGTGCGGTGAATTACCCGGGATTTTCGGGCGTGACGAACGACTCGATCTGACCGATATGCACCATATCCACCTTGCCAGTACTTCGTCACTGCAAGCTCGATGGGCAAAAATAAATCGTCAGTATTACCGCACTGTATTGGTTGACGACGCTGATAATGACTTTTGGCTGATCTATGCCTATGACGCGTTTCGGGATGAATATCTGTTACTGACGGTCACCGGCCCGGATGCGCATAACCGAAGCGAGTGGGGCTCATTTCTGCGCAATGTGCATTGCCAGATTGTTGAGCCTTGGACGCTGGGCAGGATTGCCTTTCCCGATTTGGACGATCTGTAATTTGAGGTCGAGCAGAGGAGGTGTGACATGAATCGATTGACTGGCGGTTGCCTGTGCGGCGATGTCCGTTTCGAAGTGACAGGCCAGCCCTACCGAGTCGGCATCTGCCACTGCCTCGACTGCCGCAAACGCCATGGCGCGCTGTTCGGCACCTCGGCGATTTTTCCCGAGGAGGCGTTGCAGGTCACCGGTGAAACCCGCGACTACAACGGGCGTTTTTTCTGCCCGTGTTGCGGCTCACCGGTGTTCACGCGTTCGGAAGATGAAGTGGAGGTCAATGTCGGGTCGCTTGATGAGCCTAATCAGTGCAAACCTACTTACGAACTCTGGACCATCCGGCGTGAATCATGGTTGCCGGCGCTTCCACTGGCTCACCACTATGACCGTGATCGCGAAAACACTGGCCGAACGGAAGATTAATTGCAGCCCACAATCTGCCTGTGTAGGAGCTGCGGAACGCTGCGATCTTTTGATGTTGATTTTCAAGGCGCAAAATCAAAAG
>NZ_JBSVXS010000146.1:0-11292 GCF_054070155.1 Pseudomonas sp. SDT291_1_S447 | reverse complement strand
TAGAACCCGCCCCCAAGGCGCACAAGCCGGCGGATTCTGGCGTAGCTGTAGGCAATGGCGCAAGGATGTGTAGCCTGTAAGACGTGTCTGAAGGTGTCCTTTAAACGCCAGCGTTTAAAATGGATTTTGCGCTGACTTCACTGGCCCCTTCGCGAGCAAGCTCGCTCCCACATTTGAAATGCGTTTCCCAGTGGGAGCGAGCTTGCTCGCGAAAGGGCCATCCGCGTCAGCAGAAAAACCTCGATTAAGCCCCGCTGTTTAAATCACTGGTTAAATAAATCCGTCCCCTCTGTGGTCTATCCCCTTTGTCCCATAAATAAATGCGTCTCCTTTGCCTGATTTAGCCTTCGTCTATCAAAATATTATCTAAGAAGAAGCCGTAATCGGGCTCTGCCGCTCCATTGATCTGGAAGTAAGAAATGTATCGTCCTGCAGGTGCTTTATATTCAAAATAACCTTGGGAGACAACGGGAAGTTGTCTTGTTTCTATGTTGTGGCCACTAGAGTCAAAAAAAGTAATAAGGTTCGGTGCGTGAGTGTAAAAGACCTCGATATTTATTCTGGTTGCAAGGCCATCCCAACTAAAATTAATTATCGAGCCTCCTATGAAAAATATAATCCGTTGCCCTGGATTGAATGGGTCGTTAATTATAGATGTTACTCCTTGTTCATGTTGTAATGCGGTTATAGACAGACCGCTCGCGAGTCTTACAGGTATATTTAAATTTAAGTTCTGAGGCCAAGAGCTATTAAAGTTCTCATATATTGAGGCGCTTTTTACTACGGTCAGTGTCCAGACCGCCGACTCGACACCCGTGCCATACAAGGCCCTGGCCTTGAAGTTGTGCACTGTCAGGCTCAGGTCTTTCACTTCCAGTTCCCATTTGCCGGTAGTGGCATTCACCAGCGCTTTGCCTTTCGACGCCACCCCATCGAAAATCTCGACTTGCAGGCGTGGCGTCGCGGTGCCGGTCAACTTGATGCTGGTATCGAGGGTCACGGTGTTTTTGGGTATTTCCACTCCTTGCGAGTCCTTCACCGAGGTAATGGCAGGGTTTACTGCATTTGAATACGTGAAGGTTCTGCCGACTGATTCCTGGCCGGTGCCATAGTCCGCTTTGGCCTTGAACGTACGAGTCCCAATGGCGGTCAGCGTGGCGGTATATGTCCAGATGCCAGTGCCGTCGACCGGGTGCTTGCCCCTTGACGCGGCGCCTTCGAATACCTCGACCTGCTGATTGGGCGCGGCGGTACCGGTCAAGGTTACAACGGGATCGACCGTACCACCGTCGTGCACAATTTCTGCGCCTTTGGAGTCTTTCACCGAGGAAATGTCCGGTTTCACATCTTCCACAGCCTTGATCTTGTATGCCTTCACCGGCCCGACAATCGCGTCCGCTTCGACCTGGCTCAAGGTCAGTGCCAGTTTGTAATGCAGCTCCAGATCTGTGTCGTGCCCCAGATCCTTCAAATAACTGTAGGGGATGACCTGCTCATATTTTCCGGTGTCGATCCACGCCTGATACACAGCGGAGCCCGGTACTTTCCACAGCACGCGATTATGCTCTGCCCCTTGGGCTGTTTTACCTTTCAATTCTGCCCACACCGGATGACCTTGTTTCATAAATGCCCATACCCCGGCGCGGAATGTCGCGCCCGCTGTGACCTTGCTCAGATCCAGCTCATCCCCCTCGGCCTGCACGATACTGAGCTTGTCCAGCTCCGCAGCGGGCAGCGGTGTGACTGTCACCGTGAGCGCTAGCGATGGGAATTTGTTGGTTCCCTGCGTCACTTCGTATTGGAGCGTGAAGGTTTTCGCCGTGTTGCCGATGTTGGCGGCAATCGCTTCTGGTGGGATCAGAAATTCAACGCTGCCACTGGCGACCCCCGGTTTGGGCGCGATGGTCGGAGAACCGGCGCCGGGCGTACCGGTCATGGTCAGTTGAATGCTGTGTTTGTCGTTCATACCCGTGTAGGCCACGATTACCCGGCCACCGGTTTGGGCATTGAGCGGTGCCAGAGTCACAGCGGCGCCGCTGCCTATGGCTTGCGGCATCTGCGGGAGCGGCAAGGGGTTTTCCAGCGCCACCCCGACACTGAACTCCAGCGGATTGGCATAGCTGGGTTCACCCCCCGCCGCGCGTTTGATGAAATACGACGCCGTGACCGTGCCGCCTTCATTGCCCTTGATCAGCTCGGCCCCGATGGGGAAGGGCACCGGTTGGCCGGCGGTGAATTCGTTCAGCTTGATCGAGTCGCTGTCGGTGCCGGTTTTCGAGCCGACCCACTGTCTGAAGACCTCATCGCCCTTGACCGTGTTCAGATAAATCACGGTCAGGGTGGTGCCGTCGGTGTCGGCCGGCAGCACGCCGTCGACCACGCCGGCCACTTGCGGCTCCGGCAGTTCCAGGCGGGGTTCGCCGACTTGCAGGATGTCGGCGTGGATCGATTCGCGGATGGCGTGGGTGGCGTTGACCCGGTTCATCGTGCCGAGCAGCGAGTCTTCGATCAGCAGTTGGTAGTACAGCTCCAGTTTGCCGCCGTTGATGGGCGTCAGGTGCGCCGCACCGGGGACGTTGATGCGCAGCGGCTCTTTGGCCTCGATGTCGCCGTTGGTGATCGGGCGCAGCGGCAGGTCGGGCAGGTACGGGGTCAGTTCCGGGCGGGTGCCGAGCCAGAACAGCCTGATCGCCTGGCCGGCGGCGAAGGAGGTGTCGAAGGGGATTTCAATGCGCACCTGGCTCAGCGTCGGGTCGAGCGCGCCTGACACGGCGTCCAGTGCCGCCGGGGCTTTAAGCCGCTGCACCTCGCCGATGGCGCTGATGAACTGGGTCCTGGCGCGCAGGTCGTCGGAGGCGTCGTGCTTTTTCAGGCGATAGGACAGGGCAATCTGGGTCTGGGCCAGTTGGCGCAGCACGGCGTTGGGCACAGGAATTTCGGGGATGCTGGGCACGCTGAGGAGGACTTTTGCCGGTAACTCAAGATTGATCGGTGCCCCTTCTTTCGGGGTGCCTTTGATCCGTACAAAAAGGGTGTCGCCGACCTCGAAGTCTTTTGGGGCTGGATGGGGGCGGTTCATGGCCACAACCTGCGCCGTGCCATCGGCCTCGCCGAGTTTGTCGACGTCCAGTTTGTTGTTCAGCGCCTCCTTGAGCAGCGGTGCGCCCAACAGGGTCGTGTCGAGCGCCACCACTACGCGTTGTTCGGCACTCCAGTCCTCGGAGCGGTTATCGACCACATCGTAAACTTCGAAGGCCACGGCCAGACCGGCGTCGCCGGAATCGCCGCCCTCCTTGATGGTGTCTTTGTCGATATGCACGATGATCGGTGTCTGCCCCGTTGCCTGTTCCTCGGTCAGCGGATCACTGAGGACAAACACGCCGCCCCAAGTCACCTGAATCACGTCGCCGACGGCGGCATTTGGATAAGGCGCCGCGCCAGCGGTGCCGATGGTGATCGGCACGCCAGCGGCGACGTTGTCCTGATCGATGCCGCCGTCGAGGATTTCCCGGGGGATGCTCATGACCAGCCTCGAATGGCCGGGCTCGTCGCTGTCGTCATGGCCGCCGGGGCGGGTGAGTTTGACCCGCACGTTCATCACCTCCGAAGGCTCGGGCGTCTGGTTCAGGCGGGTGACCGCGTAGGACACCGCAAAATGACCCTCGTCAATGCGTGAGGCGGGCACAAACATCTGCAGTTGGGTACCGACTTCACTGCGGTCGATGGTCTCCTGCAGCACCTGCTGGCCGGCGCCCCAATAAATCACCAGCTTGTCGCCCACGCCCATCGGGCTCCACGGCCCGGCGCGGCACAACAGGCCCTGACGTGGAAAGTTGTCTCGCGCGGCGGCCAGGTTGATGCCCCAGACCTTGGGCGTCTCGGACACTGGCCCGGTGCGGCCGGGGATGTCGAGTTCCTTGAAGATCAGGGGGTTGTTGTCGGGCTGTCGGGTGGTGGACATGGGGGACTCCAGGGCGCACGGCGGTGGAGTGATTCAACGCTGGATGGGGGATTTGCGCACCTGTCAGATCTGACAGGTGCGCGGGGGTATCCGACGAGCGGTTGTTTGCTTTTTCTTGCTTGAGCGATGTGGGGGGCTTTGAAGACGCCTTCGCGAGCAGGCTCGCTCCCACAGGGATCGGTGTCGATCACCAGGCTGCGTTTACACCGCCGAACCTGTGGGACGGGTTTGCCCGCGAAGGCGTCAGCTGCTACAACACCTCACTCAAGGCTTGTCACAGATCCCTGCTACTGCGGCAACTCCAGATTATCCATCACCCGATTCACCGCCAGTTCGCCCAGCATGATCAGCTGTGCAATCCCCAACAAAGTACGACGCTGCGACGCGGGTATGAGGTGGGCGAAGTCATGGGCGATGGTTCTGGCTGAAGCGAGCGTTTCGCTGGCATCGGCATCGGCCAGCAGTTCCTCGTTTTTGAAGTCGGCGGTAACGGCGTACATCCGGCGGGTTTTGCGTGGTGGTGGGGTCGAGCCGGGTGGGCAGAGGTAGTGATCGAGGGCGCGGTCGGCGGCGTCGTTGAGCTTTTTTGAATCGAGGGATTCGTAGGGGGAAGTGGAGTCGATTTCGGGCGGGTTGGGTGTTGGTTTGATCATGGTGAAGCTCCTTTGAAGTGGAGCCGCTACAACCTGTCGCTAAACAGGAGGGGTGGCGGCTGTACGCAGGTTAGCGAACCGGTCAAAGGCACCCGGCAGACCCGAGGGTCTCCCGCATACAGCCACCATGACGAAATCGCGAAAATACAGATCCGCAACGAAGCCTGGAACGCTGATGCACCTTTGAACTTGAATTCGAGTCGCTAAACCCGATCGCTGATTTGTCAGCGACCGGACCACAATAGAACCCGCCCCCAAGGCGCACAAGCCGGCGGATTCTGGCGTAGCTGTAGGCAATGGCGCAAGGATGTGTAGCCTGTAAGACGTGTCTGAAGGTGTCTTTTAAACGCCCGAGTTTAAAAGGCGATTTGCGCTGACTCACTGGCCCCTTCGCGAGCAAGCTCGCTCCCACATTTGGAATGCAATCCCCTGTAGGCCTTCGCCTGTTCGCGACAGCGGTCTGTCTGGTTTGAATGGAAAAGCGGAAGACGGGGGGCAGGCCCGGTTTACCGTCTGTCCGAAACCCCGCCCAACCTGATAGTTCTGACAGTAGACGCTTCGCTCCCGCTGAGGTGCCATGGCCATGGGAATAGTCCCGTAGCGCAGAGAGCACGATCATGGCAGAGGCTATCTATAAAAAGCTTGAAGGAATGACACTGGACTTTGTTTCAGGTCGGCTGGAGGAGAACCTGAAGGAGCGGAGCATCCGTTACACGGCGAGCTTCGATCTGGATCTGGACTTCACCCACTTTGTGCAAATGGCCAATGTTTATATTCCGGGTTATCTCGACAATCCGGTCAACGCCATCAGACCCGAGCTGGACGGCCTGGCTTACCACTATTCCTACAACTATCTGTTTGATGCGGCGGGGAACATTCGCGACAACCAGGCCTTGTTCGATCTGTTCACCTCGCCCAGCTATTACATGGATCAATGGGCGACCGGCCCTGATCTGGCAGTGCGCTTTGGCAAGCCGACGTTTGAACGGGTCGGTCGCACGTTACGCATCACGGCGCGCAAGGATTTTCGATCGCTGCAAGATGATCACCTGATTCAACTCGGCGAGTTGCCGGTCATCCAATTCCATTGGGCACTCAATCTGCTGGAAAGTCACCTGACAGGTCCCGGGACCCGTGCGCCGGAGACCAAGGTGGTTTTCATGTACATGGATGAGGATTTCGTCGAAGTGGAGGGAGAGCAGTTGCTGCGCGGTACGCAGTACCTCAATGGCAAAGAACTCAAGTTCGGCGAAATTTTGCCCAAGCACATTCTGATCGCGCAGTGACCGGCGTTTAAAGCAAAAGATCGCAGCCTTCGGCAGCCCCTACAGTTGAAATACGAAACTGTAAAAGCTGCCGAAGGCTGTGATCTTCTGATTTTTCTACCAACGAGAGTAAGGAGCGAAGCAATCCCGCAACCACCGAAAGTCTCCGGGATAGCCCCAGTGCCCTGCGTGCGAGCCTGCTCCTGAAGGGGGCAACACTGACCTCCAATCGACTATTTTTCAAACCACCTTCGGTGAATTCTGCATGTCGAATTTTTTCATTTTTGCTGCGAGTTCATTCTCAGATACAAGCCTGATTCGGATGTTGTCAAGGTCGGCAATATTAGTTGCACTGAAAGACAAAGTGTTTTTGCTGGCGGTGTCTTTCGGTTTGAACAGTCCCTCAAATTCATGCCATTGTTCCCATGTGATCGGGAGCTTCTGGCGCATCAGTTGTTCATCGCCTAAGCTTAAAGTCATTTCGGAATCATCGAGGCGGTTGTTGTTGTAGCTGAAGTTGAATTCGTATAGTTTTCCGGATTCTAACGTAATTGTTTTAGTGATCGTTCCAGTAGCCGTTTTAGGGTAATGAAGATAATACTGGTGGTCTCCAGTTGTAATCAATTCCCCACCGTCGATGGGGGACCAACCGTTCCAGTACGCTTTTGTAAAATCGGTGAAGTCATCCAGGTTGGTAAAGTTGGTAGTCATTTCATTCTCCTCGGTATCGATAGATTAGAGCGTTGGTAAGTGCTGGCAGCCAAATTTTTAAAGGCTGGTGATGTTGCTCTTGAGTATTGCAATCATTAATTTTGAAATGAAGTCTTCGTCTTGGAAGAAATCAATCAAGTACATCAATCGAATAATTACTAAGTCGACAACGCCTTGATGGAGTCATTAAAACAGGCAGCGGGAAAGTGCACACCTGTCAGAGTTGACAGGTGTCAGACGAAACCCGATGAGTGGTCGTTTATCGCTTGGAAGAAAAAATTTGCTGTCGAGACGCCAAAACTCGCTGTCCCGATTGAACGGGACAGTGGTTCCGTTTTTCTTGAAGCGATGTGGAGTATGTGAACCCGCCTTCGCGAGCAGGCCCGCTCCGGGCGGCGATCCAATCGACTGAACGCCAGCTTTCACTTCAAAGTCCTTGGCAACCAGCGGGGTCTCTGCAAGAACACCACTGGTTGAACTGAGCGGGCGCTTAATGAGAGGGTGTCGTGGTGCCGGCATTCGTTTCCAGCAAACGCCTTGCCTTGAGCGCCAACCCTCTTGAGGCGGGCGTCGCCAAATAGGACACCTGCCCTATTAAGCGATGCTGAACTGCGCTGCTGTCACCGCCAGTGCGGGGATAACCCCAGGTGACCACTCGACCGTCGGCAGTTAGCGCGGTGAAGCTCTGAGCACTGCCATAAAGGGCATGCACCTCGGTGAGTTGATCGGCGACGAGAGAGATTTTCTCTACCATATCTGGATTCCCCCAAGTGACCACCGTGCCATTTTTACGCAGGGCTGCGAATGCTGTCAGGCAGCCGCACATCTGAACAATGTCGTCCAGTTGTGCGATCTCCTCCGGCAATAGCCCCCCGGATTCAGTCTTCCCCCAAGCCACAACCCGACCGTTGCTTCGAAGTCCAGCAAATGCGCCAAATGTCGCGGCTATGTCAATGATATCCGTCATTTTTTCAATCACCGGTCCAATAGTGTCCGCATTGCTGCTTCCCCAGCCCACGATCTGACCGGTCTTGCGTCTTGCGATAAAAGCTTTTTCGAATGATCTCAATTCGACGAGGTCGGTCATTGCTGCGATGTCGTCAGGCACGACTCCGGCTAAAGAACCACCCCACGCCACGACCTGGCCGGTGTGTCGAAGTCCGGCAAAGGCGTCATAGTTACCCCACAATTCTTTTATATCGGTGAGTCTGCCTATTTCGCCAGGCATTGCTTGGCCGCCCCACGCTACGAACTGCCCATTGGACCGTTGTGCTGCAAAGGCGTAACCAGCGGCCACCACGCGAACAAGATCGGTCAGCGCACTGATGGGCGCAGGTACTGCCGTATCTCCCCAAGAGAAAACCCGCCCGGTATTCTTCAGTCCAGCAAATGCCGAGTTACTGCCGGCCAATTGTGTAAAACCTGTTGGGTCTACGTGACCCATGTCCCCGCCCTGCTGCCCCTCGCCCCAGGCATGCACCTCGCCGTTAGCTCGGCGCACTGCATACGCTTTTTGTGTGCTGCAAACTTGAACAATGTCTTTGAGCAATCGAATATTCGGCGGAATGTCGGCGCCATTCTCTTCTACTCCCCAACCTACAAGTTCCCCCTCATCACGATGAGCGACTACAGCTGTGTTATTGCCGAAGATATTCAGTGGATTGAGCGTCAGTCGGTCATCTGCGGTACGTACTTGCAAGGGCTGCAGTGGGAAGTCGTCGCGCCAGGAAGTAGCCGTTGTCCAGTGACTGTCTGACGGATATTTCCACTCGGCAGCCACGGGTTGGCCGGTTTCGGCATTGAATGTGCTCAAGAGCCGGCTAGCACCCCTTGGAATGACTAATGTATGTTGAAAGCGTGCCCCGAAAATGCTCAGTACGCCTCTGCCGATCACGTTGCGCACGTCATAAACGCTCGGGTTCGACGGTCCGTCCATGCCGCCCGCCTGACGGGCGATTTTGTAGCTGAGCGAGATTTCTCCACCGTTTTCATCATTGATACGCGCGTGGGAAATATTGATTGAGGTCAGCTCCTTGCCAACATCGACCGGCGAAACGGTGTATTGGTGGCGCGTGGCGGTTTTGCCTTCTACGGTGACGGTGATGTGATCATCTTCCTGCAGCAGCGCGGCAGCCGGGATGACCACAGTTGCACCTTTTGGAATCGTGTTGGGATTGAGCTGATCCTTCTGCGCACCTGTAGCTTCGAGGAACGTGGCGACTGGCAGGGTCACGCTCACCTGCATCATGAACGGCAATGATTCGCGCACGCTCAATAGTGCCGTTTCGCTGTCGGTGACGACGTAATAAACCTTTACGCTCAGGCCTTTGAACCACAGGATCACTTCGTTGCGCACGCTGCGCCGGATGGGCTGGTTTTCCGCGACATCACCCGCCAGTTGCGGATCATCGTAATAAACGGTGCCACCGCCGGGGGCTTGCGCGACCCAGATCAGATTCACCAGGTCGCTGGCTTTACGACCCGGATACCACGGGATATTCACCGTGGCCAACGTTGTGTCGGATGGCAACGTCCCGTCAGGCGCCTCGTCGACGGTTGGTGCGGCCAACTGGCTGATGTCGCCGACCACGGTGATGCTGGCATTTTTCGACGGGCGGTCCTGCTCCCCGCTACGGTGGCGTATGTAGCTGATCGAGGCGCTCCCCTTGGCGATGGCTTTGACGGCCGCGTTGGGGATGGGGAAGTCGAGGTTAAAGTCTACGAATTCGACGGTCTGCTCCAGCGGTCCGACGATGATTTGCGGGCCTTGCGCCGGGATGCCGACCCAGGTCATCGCAATCTCGTCACCCACATTGAAATATTCCTTCGGGGTGTATGCGCGGACGATCACATCGTCATCCCCGAGCTGAGCGAGATCGATGCGCTCGGTCGGCAGACCATTGACCAATACCTTTGGCTCGTTCAACCGATTACCGCCCAGGTCCACCAACACATAGCGCTGCGCCGACCACGGTGCGCGTTCATCCGGATAGTTGCCGCAGCGGTCGATGACCTGAAAAGCCACCGCCACGCGTGGGCCATCGCCCGCGGTTTCGATTATTTTGCGACTAAACACAACGGTGATCGGATGGGCAGTCGGATTCTCTGCCTGTTCCGGCGTAACGACATGCACCACTTGCTGGCTGCCCCAGCGCGCGAGGATGCGATCGTAGCGGGTGAGGTTGCGGTAGGGCACGACGGACATCGTCACTCCCTCGTCCGGCAGTTGTTCATCGACCTCATCATGGGAGAGGGTGAACTTGAGATCAGAGTGGCCGTCATCGCCGGGAATGTCATCGTATTCGCCGGGCCGCGTGAGCTTGACCAGCAAGGTCAGCACGGGTATCGAATCTTCTGGAACCTGGTTTTTCTGCGAAATCCGGTAGAACACCGGCGTGGCATCCCCCTCGAGCACGTGGGCCTTGGGCAGGGTGAAGGAGACGTCCTTGTTGAGCTCGGAATCCAGCTCGAGGATTTTGCTCCAGAGTGCCACATCGGGATTGCCCCAGAACACCTCGACCTTATCGCCGACTCCCATCCTCCCCCAGGCGGGGACAATGCCTTGCAGATCGCCTTCCACAGCCCGGATGGGGATGCCGCCGTAGTAATGCTCTGCAGGGTCGAGGGTGACCAGCGCAGGGAAGTAGGGAGGTCGCAAGGCTTGAGGGTTGTTGAGCTTTTCATTAGACATGAGGCTTACTCCGGTCCGTGGTTGGGCGATGGAGTCAGTTAAAGCGGAATTAAAAAATGACGCACCTGTCAAGTCTGACAGGTGCGTGGTGGTATCCGACGAGCGGCCACTTGTTGCTCCGTATCAGAAACGGTTTTCCTGACGCAACGTCAATATCCGCCGTCCCGATTTTAACGAGGCGGCGGATTTTCTTTGTTGAGGCGATGTGCAGGCTTTGAAGATGCCTACGCGAGCAGGCTCTACAGGTTCGGGGGGGGGGCAACGCAGTCTTGTGAACGACACCGATCCCTGTGGGAGCGGGCTCGCCCGCGAAGGCGTCGGCCGCTACAGCGCCTCACTCAAGGCGTGTCACAGGGGCGCGCTATTGCGGCAACTCCAGATTATCCATCACCCGATTCACCGCCAGCTCGCCGAGCATGATCAATTGCGCGATCCCCAGCAGCGTCCGGCGCTGTGACGCCGGTACGAGATGAGCGAAGTCATGAGCGATGGTTCTGGCTGAGGCGAGGGTTTCGCAGGCATCGGCCAGCAGTTCCTCGTTTTTGAAGTCGGCGTTAACGGCGTACATCCGCCGGGTTTTGCGTGGTGGTGGGGTCGAGCCGGGTGGGCAGAGGTAGTGATCGAGGGCGCGGTCGGCGGCGTCGTTGAGCTTTTTTGAATCGAGGGATTCGTAGGGGGAAGTGGAGTCGATTTCGGGCGGGTTGGGTGTTGGTTTGATCATGGTGAAGCTCCTTTGAAGTGGAGCCGCTACAACCTGTCGCTAAACAGGAGGGGTGGCGGCTGTACGCAGGTTAGCGAACCGGTCAAAGGCACCCGGCAGACCCGAGGGTCTCCCGCATACAGCCACCATGACGAAATCGCGAAAATACAGATCCGCAACGAAGCCTGGAACGCTGATGCACCTTTGAACTTGAATTCGAGTCGCTAAACCCGATCGCTGATTTGTCAGCGACCGGACCACAATAGAACCCGCCCCCAAGGCGCACAAGCCGGCGGATTCTGGCGTAGCTG
>NZ_JBSVXS010000145.1:0-11318 GCF_054070155.1 Pseudomonas sp. SDT291_1_S447 | reverse complement strand
CCGAAGTGGACTTCCTCGATAAATTCATCTCGAAGATGTACGGCTACCAGAAAGAGCTGTTCGAGGCGAAACAGAACCCGCTGACACGCCGCGTCCGGAACATCCTCAAAAGCCGCCAGGTCGGTCTGACTTACTACTTCGCCGGCGAAGCGTTCATGGACGCCGTGCTGAGCGGTGACAACCAGGTGTTTCTGTCTGCCAGCCGATCGCAGTCCGAGATTTTCCGCAGCTACATCATCCAGTTTGCACAGCAGTGGTTCGGCATCGAGCTTACGGGAAACCCGATCACCCTCAGCAACGGCGCCGAACTGCGCTTTCTCAGCACCAACAGCAGCACCGCCCAGGGCTACCACGGCCACGTCTACGTGGACGAATATTTCTGGATCCGTGACTTCGAAAAACTCAGCACCGTGGCCAGCGCCATGGGCACACACAAGAAATGGCGCAAAACCTATTTCTCGACGCCCAGCGCCGTGTCGCACCAGGCGTATCCATTCTGGTCAGGCGAGGAGTTCCGCAACAGCAAACGCGGCAAGAAGGCCGGCGGTGTGTGGCCCAGCGAAGCGGCCTACACTCAGGGCGCGCTGTGTCCGGACGGCCAGTGGCGCAAGACAATCACCCTGGACGACGCGATCGCCGGCGGCTGCGATCTGTTCGACCTGGAGCAGCTGCAGCTGGAGTACGACGAAGACAAATTTCAGCAGCTGTTCTACTGCAAATTTATCGACAGCACGCAAAGCGCATTCAGCCTCAAGGATCTGGAGCGTTGCTACTCGGATCTGTCGTTGTGGGAGGACTACAACCCGGATCTGGATCGGCCGTTCGGCAACAGTCCGGTCTGGCTGGGCTACGACCCGAGCCGCACCCGCGACGACGCCACCTGCGTGGTCATCGCGCCGCCACTCGAACCCGGGGCGAAGTTCCGCATTCTGGAGAAGCACAGCTGGCGGGGCCACTCGTTCACCTACCAGGCTGCACAGGTCAAGAAGCTGACCGAGCGCTTCAACGTCCAGCACATCGGCATTGACGTCACCGGAGTGGGTTACGGCGTGTTCGACCTGGTGCGCGACTTCTACGCCAAAGCGACGCCAATTCACTACAGCCTTGAGGCGAAAAACGCCCTGGTGCTGAAAGCCCAGGACACGATCCAAGGCAGTCGCATCGAGTGGGACGCTGGCTGGACGGACATCGCGCAGGCCTTCCTGACCATCAAGCGCGGCGCCACCAACAGCGGCCAGATTACCTACAGTGCCTCGCGCACCGACGCCACCGGCCACGCCGACATTGCCTGGGCGGTTATGCACGCCCTGGCCAACGAACCTTTGAACACCAACAAGCGGCGTCGTAGCCGCTACGTCACGAGTAACCAGACCAGCCATGGCCAACCGCAAACGCAGAAAGCAACACGTAGCCCAACCACCGCAGCAGCCAATGCGCTCATTTACGTTCGGGGAACCGGAACAGGTGCTGTCCGGCAATATTGGCGAGTACGTGGGGGTGTTCCCCAGCGACGACGGCAAGATCTACAAGCCGCCGGTGTCCCGGGTTGGCCTGGCCAAGTTGCTGCGCGCCAACGCGCACCACGGCGCCATTCCCAAGTTCAAACGAAACCTGCTGCTGCGTGAATTCATCCCCTCGGCGGGCTGCAGTACGGAAACGATGGGGCGCGCCGGGCTGGACTACATGGTGTTTGGCGAAGCGTATTTCTACAACGACACCAACGCGTTCGGCCAAGTGCTGGAGCTGCAGCACCTGCCCGCCATCAACATGCGGGTGAAGGTCGACGGCGGTTTCGTGATGCTGCTGCCCGACAACAAGGAAATGGAGTTCGAACAACACGAGATCTCCCACGTCCTGGACTACGACGTGGAACAGAACATTTACGGGATTCCTGACTACTTGGGAGGCCTGCAGGCGCTGCTGCTCAACGAGGCCGCAACTCTGTTCCGTCGCCGGTACTACAGCAACGGCGCGCACGCCGGTTACATCTTCTACACCAACGACCCCGACCTAACGGAAGAGGACGAGGACGAGCTGCGCGCACAGATCAGTGCGAGCAAGGGCGTGGGCAACTTCCGATCGATGTTCGTGAACATTCCCAACGGCAAGGAAAACGCAATCCAGATCATCCCTGTGGGGGACTTTCAAGCCAAAGACGAGCTAGAGAAGGTTAAGAACATCACCCGAAACGACGTCATCGCTGCATGGCGCATGAACCCGGCACTAGCCGGCATCATTCCGGAAAACACCGGTGGTTTCGGGGACATCGAAAAGATAGATCGCGTGTACACCAGCAACGAGATCAGGCCGATCTGTCAGCTGTTCAACCAATTGAATGACACGCTTCGCGAAGACAGGCGCTTTAGCTGGAAATCTACGCCAGATGCAGTGGATACCACTACATGACGCGGACACCAGAGAGAATACCACTGCATATTGTGGCAAAATGGTGGCGATCAGCTGCCCCTGGGGAGGGACACAATGAGAGTTGTATGCAATTGCGGACACAAGGGCCGGATTGCCTCGCGGGAAGAGGTAACCAGAGCCTTTGTAAAACTGTACTGCCAGTGCCTAGACGCAAAGTGCGGGCACACATGGGTGGCAAATCTGACGTTCTCGCACACGCTCAGTCCGTCGTCGCAGACGTTCGAACGGATGCTGATCGATCGCTTGCGCGAAATGCCCAGGGCGAAGCAGCGGGAGCTTTTCGAGCAGTTGGGATCGCAGGCGGTGGCATAGGACAAACCGCCGACACATGGCCGGCGATCACTACAGCGGCGCTAGATTAGAGGCCCGGAAGTTCAGAGCCGTCTGACTCTTCCGGGTTTGTCGCTAGAACCTCGAAAAGCCGACGGAGCTGCTTTTGCTCCTGCTCACTCAGCTGACGGTAAAGGCTGATTAAACGGCGCTCCACTCCGCTCATCCCGAGCCATTCAAACTCGGAAGATCCAACGCGGGCAGGTTCTACTTTGATGCGATCCAACATGCTTACTACTCCATAAAGTGCATGGCTGAATCGACGTTTTGGGGGCACGCATCCGCTTTAGTACGGGAAGGTGACGAATGCCTTACATGATTTGTTACAGGTTAATTCTGGGCGCGCAAAGCATCATCGGCCATCGCTTTCACGAACCGACGCACAGCTTTTTGGTCATCCTCCGGAATGCTGCGATATCGCTTCAGCAGCTGTTCATCTTCGGTGGTCAACTCTCCCAAAGGCTCGGGCAAGCGGTTACCGGTAATGACGTAAAGAACGTCAATTCCAAGACCTGCAACTGCCGCGAGGTAGGCGGTATCAGGGTTTCTCGCGCCTCTTTCATAACTGCCTTGGGTGTTGCGATTGACGCTGCCGGCGACTGCCAAATCTTCCTGTTTCAAGCCCAGCCGGGTTCGTTCTTCGCGAAGGCGCTCGCCCGCACTGTTGGTCATTTCTCCTTCAGAAGAACAATTTTTCAATCTTCCAACCCTTTACAAGACCAAATAAACGATCATAATCGCCGCTCATGAACACGAAACAACACGAGCGAACACTATGCCCGCCACAGTTACGCCCGAGCAAGCCCGCGAGGCGCTTGATCGCCGAGGGATAAGCATTGCGGAGTTCAGTCGAAAACACTCACTGAACAAGAATTTGGTCAGCGACCTTTTGAACGGTCGCAAAAAAGGTCGCCGTGGGGAGGCACATCGCGCCGCCGTACTGCTTGGACTCAAAGACGGCGAGATCGAACAGTAGTGCCCGTACTCAACAGGGAAAAGTAGAAGATGAAAAGCCCGATCCTAGACACCCGCAAAGAAGTTATGAGCGAGATCATCCGCAGCTATACCGGCGGACGCGAAGCCGCCGCTGCACGCTTGGGGCTGAAGCTCAAGAAGTTCGACAACCATGCCTACGAAAACGCCGGATGCAGTCCTCTGAGTGACTCTCAGGTTTTCATGCTTGAGCAGGACTGCGGAACTCACCACTTCCCCAACTACGTCGCCTCAATGTACGGCGGGTTGTTCGTTCCAGTGGCTGATCCTGAAACGCTAGACAACGTCGAGCTATACGCTCGATCGCTACAGGTAGCGGCAAAACGCGGTTGCGTCGACCAGGCGATCGCCAAGGCGCTGGAGGACGGTTCAATCAGCGAAGAAGAAGCCGAACTGATTCTGGACGCTCACAACCTCCACGTTGCTGCACGGCACGCCGAAGTGCTTGCCGCAATAGCTCTTTACCGCGCAGGGAAAGCCCAATGAACAATCTGCCTGCAGTACAGGAGTATCAGGACATGCTCAAAGCTGCGGCGTCGGTGTTTCTTGAACGGCACCGGTGCGAACATCTGAGCGATGATCAACAACTGATCAAACGAGCTGTGCAGCATTTGGTCGCGGACTTCGACGTACTCACTCCGACAGCTGAAAAAATGGTTCACCTGGCCTACAGCGATTTGTCTGTTGTCAGCGATCGGCAGCGACTGGATGTAATGACCAGCACACCGACACACACCGTTATCACTGACACAGGCACCGGTGAGGTTTGGGCCATTCCCGTCAGCCTGATTTATGAACGCATCCTCAACGCACCGGACAACGGGCGTTTCCGCGTCACCACTCCGTAACACCTAACCACTAAATCCCCGATCCCCCATTCCCGTGGGTTTGGGTGAGTTGCGCCCGAAATTGAGGTTTGACGATGGAAAACGCCCTGAACATCAACGCAAAACTGCCACCCGTGCAGGCCGAAGCGCTCTTGGCCAACCTGCGCGAGCAGTACCGTCTCAGCCTCAATGACCTTTGGTATTCCGACCATTACCGCCTGATCCCCGAAGGGCTACGCCACGGGTCGATCCTCACGAACGATCCGGTGATGGCCGCTCGAAAACATCTGATCGGCGCCCTCGCCGGCGCCCTGACTCAAAGCCTCAAAACAGTGAAAAAACCATGAGAGACGATCTCCGCTCCGACGTCCTGCAGCGCCTTGAAAATGACTACGGCCTAAAACACCGTACCGGCACCGACTACATGCGCGGTGGTGAATGCCCCAAGTGCAGGAAGAAAGAGCTGTATTCACGTCACGACAAGCCGTGGCTGGTTATCTGCGGTCGCCCTGAAAAGTGCGGCCACACCATGCACGTCAAGGAGATCTACGACGATCTTTTCGAAGACTGGAGCAAGCGAGCCCCCGCTACGGACAGTGCACCAACGGCCACAGCCCGCGCCTATCTGGAGTTCGGCCGGGGCTTCGACATCCAGTTGATTGCTGGCTGGTTCACGCAAGACACCTACTACTCCTCTCAGCACAACGCAGGCAGCGCGACAGTGCGTTTCGCCTTGGAGAAAGGCGGCTACTGGGAACGCTTGATCGACAAGCCGGCACGCTTCGGAAAGATGAAAGCGCGTTTCGCTCCGGGTGAAAGCTACCGGGGGGTGTGGTGGTGCCCGCCCTGTGTGGATCTGCTCGAAGCGAAAGAAGTGTGGATCGTGGAAGGCATCTTTGACGCCACCGCCCTGGTGCACCACGGCATTGCCGCCGTGTCCGCCATGTCATCCAACGCCTTCCCGGCTGACTCGCTGCAGGCGTTGGTCACAGCACGCCCCGGCAATCTGCCGAAGCTGGTTTGGGCGTTGGACAACGAACCAGGTGCACACGCTTACACCAAACGTTGGGTACGTATGGCCCGCGAATTGGGCTTTACCTGTGAGGCCGCGCAGATCCCTCAGCGGGACAAACGCAAGGTCGATTGGAACGACTTACACCAGCGCTGGCAGTTCCTGGACGAAGGCGAGAAGCGCGACGCCCAAATTGGAAAAGACATCACCATTGCTCGGCATCACGGCGCGCTGCTGATCGCTGAGAACGCTACCGAAAAAGCCCTGGTGATGTTCGATTGGAAGCGTCGAAGCGAATTTCATCTGGAGTTCGGCAATCGCCTGTATTGGTTCAAGCTTGATCTGGAGAAATACAACAAGGCCATTCAGGAACTGGAGGACAGCGAGCATCACGACGATCAGCAGCTGAACAACAAACAGATGCGGGCGAAAGCCATGCAGCAGTGCGGCGCGCTGCAGCGCATCGCTACCTGCAATCCGAAAGCCTTGTACTACCAGGAAAACAAGCTCACAGACGAGTCCTGGTATTACTTCCGGATCACGTTTGCACACGACGCTGCGCCGATTAAAAACACATTCACCAGCGCTCAGATCTCTTCATCGGCCGAGTTCAAAAAGCGTCTGTTGGGCATTGCCCCCGGTGGGATGTTCACCGGCACAACGCAGCAATTGGACGCGTTCATTGAGGAACAAACCGACGCTCTCAAGACCGTTCAAACCATCGACTTCACGGGCTACACCCGCGAACACGGCGCATACGTGTACGGCGATGTGGCGGTACGCGACGGTAAAATCTTCAAACTGAACGAAGAAGACTTCTTCGACATGGATCGCTTGAGCATTAAAACGCTCAGCCAGTCAGTGACCTTGAACCTGAACACTGATCTGGAGAAGTTCGACACCGAATGGCTCGACATCATTTGGCAATGCTTCGGTGCCAAAGGGCTGGTCGCCCTCGCCTTCTGGTTCGGCTCATTGTTCGCCGAGCAGATCCGGCAGCATCAAAAGAGTTACCCCTTCATGGAAATTATCGGTGAGCCAGGCGCCGGTAAATCCACCCTGATCGAATTCCTATGGAAGTTGTGCGGACGCCTCGACTACGAAGGTTTTGACCCCACTAAAGGCACGCCAGTTGCTCGGGCACGAAACTTTGCCCAGGTCGGGAATCTGCCGGTGGTGTTGATTGAATCTGAGCGCGAAAAATCAGATGGAAGCCAAACCCGCCAATACGACTGGGACGAACTGAAGACCGCCTACAACGGCCGCAGCGTTCGCTCAACCGGTGTAAAGAACAACGGTAACGACACCCGCGAACCGCCCTTCCGTGGCGCCGTGGTCATCGGTCAGAACCACGCGGTGAACGCCTCTGAACCGATCCTGCAGCGCCTGGTGCACATCGCCATGACGAAGGACGGGCAGACCCCGCAAACCAAGCTGTTGGTTGAAAAACTTGAGCGTATGCCCGTCGACCGCGTGAGCGGGTTTCTGCTCAAGGCCACCACGTCGGAGTCCTCCGTGATGGAGACCATTCGCGCGAAGGTTCCGACCTACGAACAGGCGCTGCTGGCCCTGCCTGAAATTCGCACCGTCCGGATCGCAAAGAATCATGCCCAGCTGCACGCGCTCGTAGACGCACTGGTGCACGTCGTTCCTCTTAAAAAGCATCAGTTGGAAGCTACACACGCGGAGATCCAGAACATGGCCAAGGATCGCCAGCTGGCCATCAATGCTGATCACCCGGTCGTCGTCGAGTTTTGGGAACTGTACGAATACCTAAACAGCGCTGCCGGCGGACTCAACCACTCACGCAATGACAGTTTGATTGCGGTGAACCTCAACGACTTTGCCAAAGAAGCCGCGGAGAAACGCCAGAAAGTCCCGGACATGACCGAGCTGAAACGCCACCTAAAAACCAGCAAGTGCCCGAAGTTCGTGGAGACAAACAGAACCGTTTGCTCTGCCTGGGAGTTGGACGCTGCAGACAAACCGAAAACCGTGCGCTGCTGGATTTTCCAGAGCGCTTAACGAAGTGGTGTCGAGGGGTTGCAGCCCCTCGACACCTACCACCACTGAGGGCAACACGATGAAAGCAAAGCACTACAGCGGTAGCGATTCAAAGGCTAACACACAGGGCGACGTCGACACTCAATCCGCCCGGCACCTGATGGCAATCCGGATAGTCGGCACAGCTTTGTTCGATTACCAGATAACCAAAACAGACGAAGCGCGGATCCGCCTTGAGTGTTTGGCCACCTTCGCTAAACAGCAGGGCGATATAGATGCGACCGAAGTCGCCATTGTGGCCCAGCTTCTGGCCAGCCATTCATCGTCTGGGGCTAGGTTATGAACGACCAAAGCATTCGGGAGCGGCCGGCATTGGCCAGTAAGCGACTGGATCTGCCGAGCATCTGCGACATCTGCGGCAACGCCCGATCTACCCGTAAACATCAAAAGTGCAGCCGTATTCGCCAGCATCGAAAGACTGAGGAATGGGCCGCTGTAATGGCCGAAAAGGCTGCAATCAGAAAAGCAAAGGAACGCCGTTATGTTTAAACGCCGTGAGCAAGCAGCACCAGAATCAAACCCAGTGGTTTCTACTACGCTTTCAGCAGAGCCCGCCTCTACACTGGTCTGTCATCAGACGCGGGAACACACAGGTTCGAGGGTTGTACCGTGAGCCAAGCAACAACAGGTGTTTTGACCTTTCAAGACCTGCAGCACATCACCGGTTACCAGCGTCGATCCGATGTAGAGCGCTCGCTGATCGCCCAGGGTGTGCGCTTGTTCCGTGGCCGGACTGGCCCGTGGACAACGCTTGACCTGATTAATCACGCCGCCGGGGTCACGTCGGCCAGCGCTGAAAGGTACGACACCGACATATTATGAGGCGAGCGAGGAAGCGTAAGCACAACCCCCATATCCCTGCCCATGTCGATCAGGCCGCCCTCCCGGCGGCCGTTTACTTCGACCATCGCGACAGTGGTGTCTGGTACACCCTTCATCGGGACGAGACCGGAAAGCAGCGCCGCCAAAACGTGGCGCCCGCAGACGTGTCGCTGGCAGAACTCCATCAAATCATGGACGAGGCTTCCGACGTCGATCGAGGAACGCTCCGCTACGTGTGCGAACAATTCCACCTGAGCGACCGTTACAAAAAACTAGCTCCCAAAACCCACGACGATTACTGCTACTCCCGCGATGTTCTGCTGACCATCCCCACCAAATTGGGCAAGCCGCTGGGCGATCTCGCCGTGAAGAAATTCACCGCCGCCCTGGTGCAACGCATTGTCGATCGAATCGCAGACGAGGGCACACCCTCAAAAGCGGCGCACGCACTGCGATACCTGCGCCGCGTGCTGCAGTGGGGACGCAATCGGGGTTTCCTTGAGGTGAATCCTGCCCTGGGCATCGAAGCGCCGATAGAGCGTAAACAACGCCGGTTGCCACGGTTGAACGTTATGGACGTACTCATCGATCGCGCAACGGCGCGTGGACGTCTGGCACGTAACGAGCCTGGCGGTTGTCCCGAGTACCTGGCCAGCGTGATGGAGCTGGCCTACCTATGCCGACTTCGCGGCATTGAAGTCGTGACGCTCACGGACGCGAACGAACTACAGGAAGGGATTTTGACCAATCGCCGCAAGGGCAGTCGGGACAATATTGTCCGATGGACGCCCCGACTGCGCACCGTGTGGGAAGGCGCGAAGGCGTTGCGCGCGAGGGTGTGGGAGCGCCGTAAAACGCCGATTCCGATCGCGGCGTCAAAGCGCTTTATCATCGTGGCCAGCCACGGTGGCCCGCTTCGAAAAACGAGCCTCGACACCGCCTGGCAACGCTTTATCACTCTAGCGATCGCAGATGGGAACATCGATCCGGAAGATCGCTTCGCCCTGCACGATCTGAAACGGCGCGGCATCACAGATACCGTAGGCACACGTGCAGAAAAACAGGAGGCTAGTGGGCATCGAGACGCAAAAATGATGGATGTTTACGACTATAGTGTCCCTATCGTCGACCCCGCTTGTGAATAAAACAACGAAAGCACCGAATTACAGAAGGATTTTCAATGAAGAGCAGCTTCGCAGGTTTTTACGCTCCCACTCCCGAGCAGTATGAAGTTCTATGGAAAGAAGCTCTGTTCGTACTCGACACTAACGTTCTGTTGAATCTATACAGGCTACCAACTCTAGCAAGAAACGAACTGATCGGACTTCTAGAACTTCTGAAAGACCGCATTTGGATCCCGCACCAAGTAGGTCTTGAGTTCCAAAGGGGAAGACTTACTGTAATCGCCTCTGAACGAAAGTCAACGGAGGAAGCTTTAACCGCAGCACAAAGCGTTGTGGGCCAAGTAAAGAATAAGGTTGAAGGACTTCAGATCGACAAGCGCGGTCTTGGCATTGAGTCAAAGCCACTCCTTGATGAACTTGAAAAATCCAATCAAAAACTAATTGATGCCATCACTAAAATACACACCTCTCAACTCGATGTCTCGTCTGCGGATCTAATTCGCCAAAAGCTCGACGAGCTTCTCGAAGGACGAGTCGGAAAAGCACCTTCGACCCAAGCCGAATTGGACGCGTTAGTCTCAGATGGAGATGAGCGCTTTAGCAACAAAATCCCACCTGGCTTCGCCGACTTAGAAAAAGACAAAAACCCGAATGAATCTAGCTTCGTCTATGATCACATTAAATACCAGAGAAAATTTGGCGATCTAATACTATGGAAGCAACTGCTGGAACACGTTAAAGAGTCTAAAACTAAAAAAGTCCTTTTTATCACGGCCGACCGCAAGGAGGACTGGTGGTGGAGGGAGCAAGGTAAAACCATAGGCCCCCATCCCGAACTAATGCGTGAAATAACGCGAACTGGCGGGGTAGAGCTTTTTTGGATGTATTCTTCGGTTCAATTTGTTGAGCACGCTAATAAATACTCAAAGGCAAAAGTTTCTACGCAATCGGTAGCAGAAATCGAGCAAGTCGCACAAAATCAATCTGACCACATATACCCTAGGCAGTTCTTTAGGTTTAGACGATCACCCAACGGAGAGTTTATACCCGATACATCGCTAGATACAAAATCTAGCAGAATATATGAAAATGAGACAGTCTATTCATGGCTATCACGCAAAGTCCCGGAGCTTAAACATAACCCGCGCGGACTTCCAGAATTTATAAAAGAAAAGCCTGAGGGATTGCATGGATATCTCTTAAGCAGAGGTCTTGATATAACTTCATACGCACGTGATGCAAGACTTCCGCAGCGAGTACAAAACGCACTTTATCAGGTTGAGGAAGGGGAGCTTTGCTCGCTTTCAGTTATATTCATTTTAAGCGAAAAAGAGGCAGACTATCTATTGAGGCACCAAGCAATGCTAGTAGTAAGAGAACGAATCGAGGCAATGCTTCGACTACATTCGATTGCTGAAGTCTATATCGGTCTCCCGAATGAGGATGAATTTGAGGTTTTCCTGCATCATCGAGGATATCCCCGTAGATCTGAAGACCTTAGAGATGACTCTCTTGAATAATTATTTGTGACAGTCTGTACGATGCCGCGAGCCGGCGCCCCACGTAACAAACCATCTTAAGGGACTGCTTTCGCTAGGTTCCATTGATGGTCACACGTAACAAAAAACCACCTAAGCCATTGATTTTAATGTTGAAAGCACCTTACTTGTAATCAGTAGGTCCCGGGTTCGACTCCTGGTGCCGGCACCATATAAATCA